>DXFC01000110.1 GCA_019114645.1 Candidatus Halomonas stercoripullorum | reverse complement strand
GGGTACCCATGCCCTCTGCATTGACGATAAAAGCCAGCCCTGGCAGCTCAAGCAGGTATTCGGCTGGCGTCTCTACAGTGACGGCAACGTGGAAGCCCTCCTGGCAGATGAGAGCCTGGCACAGGCGACCCCGATCCTGCCTGGCGACGCCTGCCTTTACCCTGGGCATAGCAGGCACAAGCTGATCTACTTTTTCCAGCGCAGTATTGCCAACCGGATTCGTGAGCAGGATCCACAAACCCTGGAGGCACTGGCCATGATGGTCGTTCCCGGCATCACCGAGACCGGATACTGAGTCACCGTCTCTGCCGGCAACTCATTAAACCAGCCGGATGAAGTAGAGATACTGACCCTCTGACTCCTGCTGCAGGAGCAGTTCGTGACCCAGAAAATGACAGAACTTGGGCACATCACGGGTCGTGGCGGGATCTGTTGCCACCACCTTGAGCGTGTCGCCGGGTTGCATGTCACGCACCTTGTTATGCATGAGCATGATCGGCTCAGGGCAATAGAGCCCAGACGTATCCAGTTCCGCCTGGAAAGGCGGCAAATCAGCAGTACTATTCGTCATCGATCAACCTCGGCGTGAGGAAATAGCTTGATGATCAAGGTCATAATTGAACGGCGCATCATGCCTGGCCTGGAAGAGGAATACGAGGAGGCCATGCGCAAAGCCTTGCGCACCTCCCACGGTGCAAGCGGCTTTATCGACGGTGAAACCCTGGTCGAACGAGGCCGTAGCGACCGGCGCCTGGTGATCATGAAGTGGCGCAGTGTGGATGCCTGGAACGAGTGGCGCTCCAGTGAAGTACGCCGCTATGCAATGCAGCGCGTCCTGCCGCTGCTGACCGAAGATGAGACGGTACGCATCTATGAGCCTCGTGGCTAAGCAGGTGCCTCACTCGTTCACTCCCGCAACCTGACATGCACCGTGACCTCCTCACGATCATGATAAAGCTGACGACAACGCACATCGGCAGCGACACCAGCAGCTTCCAGGCCCGTCCGTAACCCGGCAAGGCAGCGCGCCACCTCTTCCCAACGCCGCTTCATCGGCAACTTGAGATTAAAGATGGCCTCACTGCACCAGCGTCGGGTCAGCCAGTGTTGCATATGCGTTGTCACTCGTGTCGGCTTGTCGACCATATCGCACACCAGCCAGTCCAGCCGGCAAGGCGGCTCCCAGGTAAAGCCATCTTCACGCAGGTGCTCCACGAGACCGGACGCGAGGAGCTCCCGCTGCATGGGGCCGTTGTCGATGGCATAGACATGCATGCCACGGTTGACCAATTGCCACGTCCAACCACCAGGCGCCGCACCCAGATCTGCCGCCTGCATGCCCTGTGCCAGCCGCGAGTCCCACTCATCCCGCGGGATAAACGCATGCCAGGCTTCCTCAAGCTTGAGCGTCGAACGGCTTGGCGCAGCATGGGGAAAACGCAAGCGGCGAATCCCCCCCGGCAGCTCACTACGATTACCGGGAAAGCTCATCCCCAGCTGCACACTGTCCCCGGCTGTCCACAGCAAGTGTAAACGGCGCCCTCCGGCTTTACGTCGCAGCGCACCGCGCTTGCGCAACAGCGACTCCAGCGGGCGCGTCAGCGCCTTGATCAAACCAGCCAGCGCCTTGCCTTCATTGGTGTCTGGTGTTTCATGCCAGACAGTCTCGAAACTCCAGCCGCTATCAACCACCTGCGCGACGATTCCTGAAAGACGGTTATCGCGTTCCAGTCTCAGCACCGGCAGTGCCACCAGGCTCTGGCGGGCGAAAATCATGTCATCGAAACGCAGCTCGCGATGCAACACGTTGGCCGGTCGGGCCTCATCGACAACGAAGCGCACAATTCCTTGTTGAGTCAGGCTATTTACATGGCCTCGCCAGCCCAACCGCTCGGCATGAAACACGAGCTCACCCGACAAGTCATCCTCAAAGCCCGGACGACAATAGAACAGCAGTTGATCGGGACAAATACCCGTTTTCGTTATGCCCATCTAGCGTTACTCCAGAACATTAACCGGGTCATGATAACCGCCCCGTCCGACCAACGTCGTGCTACCATAACGTAACAAACATGCCCCATGCACTTGATGCATAATGGTGCATTGCTTTAAAGTATCCGCATCGATTTTTTCACTGGGATCACTCCATGGATTACATTCACGACGCACTCGTGGGCCTGAGCAAGAGCAGCCCGGCACAGAGTGAATTTTACCAGGCAGCCGAAGAGGTACTGGAGTGCCTGCGCCCGTTGCTGGAGAGTGTGCCGCGCTATCATGAGCACAGCATCATTGAGCGCATCGTCGAACCGGAGCGTCAAATCATGTTCCGCGTCACCTGGGTCGACGACGCTGGCAAGGTGCAAGTGAACAAGGGTTACCGCATTCAATTCAACTCCGCTCTCGGCCCCTACAAGGGCGGGCTACGTTTCCATCCCAGCGTGAATGCCAGCATCATCAAGTTCCTGGGGTTTGAGCAGATTTTCAAAAACGCACTTACTGGACTGCCTATCGGCGGCGGCAAGGGCGGCTCCAACTTCGATCCCAAGGGCAAGTCCGACGGCGAAATCATGCGTTTCTGCCAATCCTTCATGAATGAGCTTTATCGCCACATTGGCCCAACCACTGATGTACCCGCTGGCGATATCGGCGTCGGTGCCAGAGAGATTGGCTACATGTACGGCCAGTACAAGCGTCTGACGGGCCGCTACGAAGGTGTTTTTACCGGCAAGGGACTGGAGTGGGGCGGTTCACTCGGGCGTAAAGAAGCCACCGGCTACGGCGCGGTCTACTTTGCCCAGAACCTGCTCGAAGCGCGTAAAGACAATATCGAAGGCAAGACGTGTCTGGTGTCAGGTGCGGGTAACGTAGCGATTTATACCATCGAGAAGCTCTATCAGCTGGGGGCTCGTCCCATCACCTGCTCGGACTCCTGCGGTACTATCCATCATCCGGCGGGCATCAGCCTCGATACGCTCAAGCTTCTCAAGGAGGTCAAGCGTGCGTCACTACGCGAGTATGTTGAGCATCACTCCGATGCGCACTACATCGATGCCAAGGATTACCCCGGGGATGGCCATGCCGTTTGGCGGATCAAGGCCGATGCCGCTTTCCCCTGTGCAACGCAAAACGAGGTAACCGAAGCCGATGCCACCGCACTACTGGCCAATGGTGTGCACTGTATCAGCGAAGGCTCCAACATGGCCTCTACCGCAGCGGCTGTGGATCGGTTTATCGAAGCAGAAATTGCTTATGGCCCCGGCAAGGCAGCCAACGCCGGCGGTGTTGCGACCAGCCAGCTCGAAATGGCACAAAACAGCAGCATGCAGCAGTGGTCATTGAAAAAAGTGGACTGCAAGCTACAAGCCATCATGGCCGATATCCACCACCAGTGCGCCACGACAGCCAAAGAGTTTGACCAACCGACCAACCTGGTGCTTGGCGCCAACATTGCCGGCTTCCGCCGCGTAGCAGACGCAATGATTGAGCAAGGTGTCGTATAAGCCCTGGCCGGCGATAGACACAAACGCCCCGGCTCAATCAGAGCCGGGGCGTTTGTGTATTTAGTATCAGGAAGCAAGCTTCAAGCCCACCAGGCCTGCCAGGATCAGCACCAGGCTTATCAGACGTAGCGGATTGGCACTATCGCCATATATCACGATACCCAGCACGACGGTTCCTACGGCGCCGATCCCCACCCAGATAGCGTAGGCCGTGCCTACCGGCAGCACTTTCATGGCCTGTGCCAGCAAGTAAAAGCTGGCGACCATCGCAATGATGGTAAACACGCTAGCGAGAGGCCGTGTAAAGCCATGGGAAGCCTTGAGTCCCAGGGCCCAGGCGACTTCCAGAAGACCGGCGACGAATAACAGTAACCATGCCATAGAAAAATTCTCCAGGATGGGTCGAGGTCGTCCCCGGGAACAAGAGCCTGCATCGGGTCGTCCCGATGGCAGTCCGCAATCCTGTTTGATTGCAGCCTTTCAATAGCAAAACCCCAGCCTCTAATGAGGCTGGGGTTTTTCGAATAAATGCCTGACGATGACCTACTCTCGCATGGGGAGGCCCCACACTACCATCGGCGCTGAGCGGTTTCACTGCTGAGTTCGGCATGGGGTCAGGTGGTTCCCACTCGCTATGGTCGTCA
>DXFC01000109.1 GCA_019114645.1 Candidatus Halomonas stercoripullorum | reverse complement strand
ACCCTGGCACATAAGTGTCGACAGCTGGAACTGGATGCCAAATGACCTGGAAGGTGGGATTGAGCCAGGCAGTGAGGCCAGTGCTATTGGTCGGCCTGACTCTGGTGACGAATGCCTGGGCCGAGACCGTGTCCGGGCCGTTAGATCAGGCCCAAGCGTGTGCGGCTGTTGATTCACGCCTGGAGCGACTGGGTTGATATGACGCACTGTTTCAGCGTGAAAGCGCGGCGCCAGCGACAGCTGATCCGCGCTCGACGCTGTGGCACGCCATCCATGCCCAGGAGGCTGAGCGCAGTGATGACGATATGGGCTTGTTGGTGCGCGAGGTGGGCAATGAGGTACGGATCAGCGTACCGGCACTGGGCAGTATACCGCCGCGACCGCAACTGGTGTTCGCCTGCGACAACAACATTACGCGATTCCAGCTTCACTTGCCCCAGGCACTCACAGCCCCTCGGGTACAGCTGCGTTTGCTCAGCAATGGCCGTGAGCTGGAGCAGGTCTGGCAAGCGCGGGATGGCGGTTATGTGGTGAGTGGCGGGCGGGGGCTGCCGGGCATTGCCACACTGCAGCAGCTATTGAATGGCGATGAGCTGGCGTTGGCTAGTGATCAAGCCGTACTCGATGGCCTGCGCTTCAAAATCAAAGGGCTACGCCAAGCGATACAGCCATTGCGCGAAGCCTGTCGTTGGTGAGGCGGGTTGTTGGGGAGATGGGTATGCGTATTGTCAATGAGACCCAGCTGGAAGCAGTGCTGGCCGCGCTCCCCCCGGAGGGGGTCGGCGTGCCAGTCGATGGCAGTAGCGATTATGCCTGGCTCGACGAAGAGATGATGAAGGCCGGCTCGCTGCGCCACGGAGAGGTCGATTGGCAGGGTGCCGAGGCGCGGGCCGTGAGGTTGTTGAGCGAAGAGGGCAAGGATCTCCAGGTACTTGGTCATCTATTGCACTGCTTGCAGCAAGGTGGTGATGGCGTGCGTTTTACGCTTTCGCTACGCCTGCTCGCCGGCAGTATCGCCCAGTGGTGGGAGCACGCTTACCCATACGCTGGTGCTCGGGGCATGCGGCTGCGGCCGCGCTTGTTCCAGCAATTCATTCAGCGCGCTACGGTGTTGTTGAAAACGCTTGATTTCGACAACGCCGCTGATGAGCACCGAGCTTGTGAGGCCGCCCTTGAAGCGTTGTTGACGGCAGTTCAGGCACGCGGGCTGCCGGACGAACCGCTGCGGGAACTGCAGCGTCAGTTACGGCAGACGCGACCCCGTCACACCGCATTGGAGACGCAGCGGGATCCGGTTCCGTCCAGTGCGAAAGAGGCAGCGACTCTACACAAGCCGGCGACAGAAACAGCGGCGTCCACACCCAGGCTGCCCGAAATACGCCTGGAAGCAGGCAATGAGCGCGGCAACCGCCAGGCCCTGCTGAAAATGGCTGATTTTCTCAACCAGCAGCACCCTGGCGATCCGCTTGGCTATCGGCTCAGGCGCCACGCTATCTGGCATGTGATTCAGGCGCTGCCTGCCACCCGCGATGGAGTGCGCTCCGAACTGGCGCCGCCCTCCGCCGACCGCGTAGCGGAGTATCGCGAGGTACTGACTCGGGAACCCAGTGCCGAATTGTGGCAACGCATTGAGCATAGCCTGGCCGTCAGTCCTTACTGGCTGGAAGGGCACCGACTCAGTGCCAGCACGGCTGAACGGCTAGGCCATCCGCGCTGTGCCTTGGCGATTCATGATGAGGTGAGTCGTTTTATTGAGCGTTTACCCGACATCGAAGCGTTGACCTTTAATGACGGCAGTCCGTTTATTGATGAGGCGACCCGGCTGTGGCTACAGACGCTACCCAATGGTGCCGGAACGGGAATCCAGGAGACCGGCGGTGACCCCTGGCAGGAGGGGCTGGACGAGGCCCGCGAACGCCTGGCCGAGAGCGGGTTGCAGGCGGCTCTGGAGCGCCTCGAACAGGGTTTGGCCAAGGCCCGGGCGCCGCGTGACATTGCCTATTGGCGACTGGCCAGCGCTGACTTGTTGCGCGATGCCGGGCTTGTCGCTTTGGCCAGCCAGCACTATCGCGCGGTACGCGAAATGCTGACAGGGCTCGGGCTGGAACAGTGGGAACCGGCGCTACTAGGGCGCCTCGACAATATCACCACCACCGACAGGGATGAGGGCTAAGGCCATGTGGAGAAGCACCAAGTCAGCCTTGGGTCGCTGGGTACCCGGCGTCTCACGGGCCCAGAGCAATGCCAATCTGGCCAAGGCGCAAGGCAACAGGGCCCGTAGTATGGGCAAGCAGGCGAGCCGGCTGTCGACGCTGTTTGGGTGGCTGTTGCTGGCCGCCTTGGTAGGTGCCATTTGGTGGTTGGGGCCACAGTGGCAGTTGCGTGACAGCTACCCGCTGGCTCCCTGGCTCAACCGGCTGCTCGCCACTCTGGCACTGGCCACGCTGGTGGCGGTGGTGTGGGGAGTCCGGCTGGCCCGGCGGCTGCGGGAAGTCGGCGATGAGCTCAACCAAAACGAACAGCGGCAGCGCGATCCGGTGCTGGCCCAGGTCGAGCGTCAGGAAACGATGCTCAACGCCACTCTGGATAAGCTGCTCGGCAACCTCGGCAGAGGCCCCGCTGCTCGCTACAAGCTGCCCTGGTACTTGGTGATGGGGGTGGAGAATGCCGGCAAGACCAGCCTGATCAACCGCTCCGGCCAGAGCTTTTCACTGACTCATGTCATGAAAGCCTCGGGCCAGGGCAAGAAGGGCGATCAATACGGCTTCGATTGGTGGATTGGCAATCAGGCGGTACTGATCGACCCCGATGGCGAGCTGCTGACCCAGGGTGCGCTGGAAAGTGGCGAGCCGCAGGAGTCGCAGAGCCGGCTGTGGAATCACTTTGTTGCCTGGCTGGAGCGCAATCGCCCCCAGCGTCCGCTGGATGGCGTGGTGCTGGTACTGGACCTGGCGCGCTTGAGCGACGCCCAAGTGGCGGTGCGCAAAGCGTATGCTTCGCTGCTGCGCGCACGCCTGCGTGAACTGATGGAGTGCCACGGCACGCGCCTGCCGGTCTATGTCACCTTCAGCAAGATGGACTTGCTGCACGGTTTTGATGACTTCTTCCGCCGCTACTCGCGTGCTGCGCGTCGTGCGCCGCTGGGCTTTACCTTCAGCCAGGAAAGTGTCGAGCGCACCGACCTTTGGGCCGAAGAGTTTGCCGATGCCTATGATGGCATGCTGGAGCGCCTCAATCGCAGCCTGCCCGCACTACTGGCTGAATGTCGAGGTCGCGAGGAGCGTGAAGCTGTGTTCCGCTTTGTACGTCAGCTCGCCGGGCTGCGCGAGGTGCTGCTGGGCTTTTTGCACGAGGTGTTCTCCAGCGACCGTTACTCTACCGCAGCCATGGTGCGTGGCGCCTACTTTACCTCGGTCTACCAGCAGGGAGTGCCGGAGGATCCCTTCGTCGACGCCGCCGCCCGTCGCTACGGCATGGCCGATACTACCCAGCCGGCACATCGTGCCGTACGCAGTGCGCTCTACTTCACCGAGGAGCTGTTCAACAAGGTGATTTACCCCGAGGCGGGGTTGGCCGGTGACAATGCCCGAACTGCCCGCCGCCGTCGGCATGTGCGGCGTACTAGCGTCCTTGCCTGTCTGTTGGCCGGTTTGGCGCTGGTGGGTGGCTGGAGCCACTTCTATCAGAAGAATAGCGTGGCACTGGCTGCCGTAGAGGACAAAGCCGAGGCCTTCCTGGCTGCTCGACCCGATGAACTGCGTCGCGATGACCCCACCGGTTACGCTTTGCTGGAACCCCTTGACCGGCTGCGCGCCGCCACCCTGGCGTTTGGTGACTACCGCGAGCATCTGCCGTGGCTGGCCGATATGGGACTCTATCAAGGCCATGCGGTGGGGCGCGAGGTGGAGAACGCCTACCTGGCGATGCTGAGCTACCACTTCTTGCCCTCGCTGATGGTCGGCATCATGGATGACATGAACCGTGCTGTGGCGGGCAGCAACGAGAAACTCGCCCTGTTGCGTGTGCTGCGCATGATGTCCGATGGCAGCGGGCGTCAGTCCGAGCGGGTCGAAGCGTTTATGGAACGGCGCTGGCAACGCGCTTTCCCGCAGCGTGGCAGCGTGCAGGAGCGCCTGCTTGATCATCTCGCCTATGCCATGGTGCATACTGACCTGGAGGGGCAGATAGTCGACGGTGATCGTCACGCCGAACAGGCCATGGCGGCGCTACGTGGTAGCCTGCAGGCCGCTCAGGCAGAGCTTTCACGCCAGCCCATGGATGAGCGTGTCTATGCAATGCTCAAGGCCGCGAGCTCGACTCGCAGTGGGGCGGTGCTCGACCTTCATCAGGGCGTGGGACCGTCATTCAATGCCGTATTCATGGCGCGCGATGACGAGCTGGAGCGTTTACAGTTGCCCAGTCTGGTGACCCGCGACGGCTTCGAAGGCTACTTCCTCAAGGAGATCGAGCAGGCAACCGAACTGGCGCTGATTGACCTCTGGGTGCTGGGCCAGCGTGATGATATCGCCTTCAGTGCGGCAGATGAACGCCAGCTGCGTGATGCCCTGCACGAGCGTTATGTCAGTGATTACCACGCTACCTGGCGACAGGTGCTCGACGATCTTTATCTGGTGCCATTGCCCGATATCGACCAGGCCGTGGTAGTGGCCGATACGCTGCTCGGTGCCAGCCGTCCATTGGATCGTCTGCTGGGTGAAGTGGCGCACCATACCCGGCTCTATCCTGAGCTGCCGGAAGGGGATGAGACGGCACATCAGGCGCTTGAGCGTTCACCGCGTTATCGCCTGGCCGGCGAGATCGAGCGCAATTTCCGCGACCTCAACGGTCTGCTCGATGCTCGCGGTGACAACCCTGCGGACATCGCCGAGATCAAGGCAGCCATTGGCGAATTGCGTGACTACTTGCGCCAGGTACAGGGTGCCAATGACCCAGGGCGGGCAGCGTTTGTCACTGCACGTGATCGTCTGGCGCTGCGTGGTGGCGATCCCATCCACAACCTCAAGCGCATCGCCGAGCTTACCCCTGCCCCGGTGGATCGCATGCTCGAAAGCCTGGCCGATCAGAGCTGGCAATTGCTAATGGGCAGCGCCATTGCTCACCTTGAGCATCAGTGGCTCGATGAGGTAGTGGCCCCTTATCAGGAGCGCCTGGCGGACCGTTATCCGCTGGTACCTGGCGCCTCACGCGAGGTGGCATTGGCAGACTTCGAAGCATTCTTCGCCGCTGGTGGCATTCTGGATCGTTTCTATCAGGACAATTTGCGTCTTTTCATCGAAGAAGCCCCCCAATATCTGACCGATGCCGAAGGCAGCTCGCTATTGCGTGACAGCGTGTTTACCGCTATTCAGCGCGCCGAGCATATCCGTCAAGCCTATTTCGGACGGGATGGCGTGCTTGATGTGGAATTCGCCCTGGAGCCGGTGAGCCTCAGCCCTGACAAACGGCGCGGTGTGATCAATATCGATGGGCAGATCATCGACTACGCGCACAGCGCCAGCTCGCGGGTCCCGATGATCTGGCCCAATGCGTTGCGTGGCGGTAATGAGAGTCGTCTTACCTTGGTACCGAGCCAGGTCAACCGCTCGCCGCGCAGCCTCAGTCGCGATGGTGCCTGGGCCTGGTTCCGGTTGCTCGACGAGGCCGAGATTACCAGCGTCAGCGAGCGCGACCTGGAGCTGCGCTTCCAGGTCGACGGTGGCACGGCGCGCTATCGACTTTATGCCACTGGCTCGCGCAATCCCTTTACCCGTCCCCTGGTGGCTGGCTTCCAGTTACCCACGGCGCTTTACGCTGAAGGAGGCTTCGATGTGGGCAGCCTTTAAACGCCTGTGGAGTAACGAGCATCGCAAGGCCGAGGCGTCTGATCGTCTTCAGCCTGAGGTGAAGAGGCTGGAAGCCGCTGCGATAGAGGATATCGACAGTTTTCTTGAGGCGGC
The DNA here is from genome assembly GCA_019114645.1 of Candidatus Halomonas stercoripullorum. Lineage (GTDB taxonomy): Bacteria > Pseudomonadota > Gammaproteobacteria > Pseudomonadales > Halomonadaceae > Halomonas > Halomonas stercoripullorum. The sequence continues at coordinate 2,686 of DXFC01000109.1, read as the reverse complement.
CCGGCGTGCTGATGCCCAGGGGCACTCGCCTTGGGTGCTGCGCGACGAAGTTCGCTTGGCCACCTTGCGCCGGGCGCTGGAGTTCACCGTTCAGCGTGGTCAGTGGTTGCAGCGCGAGGGTAGCGACATTGTCCGGTGGCAAGGCCGGTTGTTGAAGCTGCGTCACGGCGAAGGCCCCAGCCTGGGCATGTTACTGGTCTGCCGGCCTGATGAGGAGGCAGCCTGGCAGCTGCGATTCTTCTACATCAGGCCGGAGTGGCAGGGCAGCGGCCACGGTGAGCGTCTGTTGCGAGCCGCACGTTATTCACTGAGCGGGGTGCCGCTGCATGCCAGGCTGCCTCTGGACTGCCGGGCGGCGGTCAGCAGTCTGGAGCGAGCCGGTTTTACCCGCATGCAGATCAATGCTTTCAAAGTGGCTAGTTTCGAGGCTTCCGCCGAGTGGGTTTGAGCCGCGAATAAAACAAAGGCGCAGAAACAGGAGGCGGTAAATGGGACGCAAGTTTGTACTCGTTGGTGATATCGGTACCGATCACGACGGCTTTCCGCCGACACCGGTCACCGCTGGTAGCCCCTCCGTATTGATCGACGGCAAGCCGGTGGCGCGCCTGGGTGACCCGTTGGCCCCACACGACAAGCCCAAGCACTCGGCGCACCCGCGCAGCATCGCCGAAGGCTCGGGCACTATCTTGATCGACGGCAAGCCGGCCGCGCTTACTGGGCATGCGGTGAGTTGTGGTGGAGTAATGAACGGTGGAGCGAGCGCGGTAGGCGATGATACGGGAGCTGGGGGGCACACGACCTCTCTGGCAGCGCTGTCTGCTGTGGATAATGAGGCAGCAGCTTCCGCTACTTTGGCGGAAGCCACGCAGCGTCAGGCAACGCAAGAACTGACTCTGAGCGAAGCAGGTAAGCAGTGGCTCAGGGATGTCGAGCAGCTGCGTTTAAGACCTTATGACGACCAGACTGGGCAGGATATAACATCGTGGGTAGGGGGAGCCACGATAGGATATGGGCACCTTATTTCGAGAGATGACTGGCATCTGTATCAAGATGGTATAAATGAAGAGCAAGCGGATCAGCTCTTCGAAAAAGATATAGTGCCTTATCTGGAGGTGGTAAATAGCGAGGTTTCAGCTCAGCTAACTCAAAGCCAATTCGATGCTGCAGTTGTATTTTCCTATAACATAGGCACAAATGCTTTTCGAAATTCGTCAGCGGTAAAGCTGATAAACGACCCTGAAGCAAAAACGCTGTACTCAAGTGTTGAAGAGGCCTGGAAGGCGTTCAACAGGTCACAAGGAGTAGTGAATCAAGGGTTAGTGAACCGACGTGCCGCGGAGTGGGATATGTACTCCAAGGGGGAGTATCGGCGATGGTAATGCGTGCCATTATATTTGTAACTTTAACTCCGCTTCCATTTGTGAGTAGCCTTGCCTTGGCTGAGCTTGATTGTATTGGTTTGCAAGAGATATGGGGCAGGTATGACGTAGTTGAAGTGAGTCGTTATCGAGGAGGGTTAACGTCACAATCAGAAGCAAAGGAGCATGTTGGTAAAAGTACATTAGTGTCAGTAGAGGGTTTTTCTTTCTGGGGCAAAGTGAATTACGAAAGTCCTATATATGATATGACGTGCCAACCTATCCCTTTGGAAGAGGGAGAGGTGACTGTGCGATGGGAAAGGAAGAGCGATTTTTATGGAATTGGTATGGACAGGGACGTCGTTAACGAACTTGAGGTCACTCCTGTGCAAGAAGAAGGGCCGAGTTACCACTTCGAAGTGGCGCAAGACGAACTGTGGTTTTTCTTTGATGGCTGGTTTTATCGAATGGAGCGCGTTGGGCGCGACTGAGAGCACACGTTTGAACATGTAGCTGGCGAGTTAAACTCATAGGGACGGCTGAATATGAACGGATTGCAATTCACGCTTGAGCTCACTGGGACAGAGGCTGCCGACCTGGCGGTGGTTGACTTCACTCTGGATGAAGCGCTTTCAGCCCCTTTCACTCTCAAGGTGCGTTTCGCCAGTCGCGACGCCACGCTCTCTGCCCGCGAGCTACTCGATCGCCCGGTGACGCTGGCGATTTGGCAGGACGGCGAAGTATTGCGCCGGGTTAACGCCATTGTCAGCGAGTTTGGCCGCGGGGATCGTGGCCATCGGCGCACGCTCTATTCGCTGGTGGCGCGCCCGGCGCTGTGGCGGCTCTCGCTGCGCCACAACTCGCGGATATTTCAGCACGCCTCACCGCTGACCATCCTCAATACCCTGTGTGACGAGTGTGGGCTGCAGGATGTCGTCTTTGCCGCTACCCGTGAGCCCGAAACGCGAGAGTACTGCGTACAGTACCGCGAAAGCGATCTCGCCTTTATCGAGCGCCTGGCCGCCGAAGAGGGGCTGTTCTACTTTCATGAGTTTGACAATCACACGTCTGTCGAGGGGCCAAGTGGCGGTCACCGCCTGGTATTTGCCGATGCGCCCCGGCTACTGACCCACCTGGGTGAGCGCACCTACCATAGCCGCGCCGGCGGCACTCCGCCGACTCGTCACCTACGTAAACTCAAACAGCTCGCCCGGGTGGCGCCAAGCTCGGTGATGCTCAAGGATTATGCGTTCAAGAAGCCTGCCTATACACAGCTCCACGAGCACATCGCGGCTGACCTGGAAGAACATGCCCAACGCGACGACTAC
>DXFC01000108.1 GCA_019114645.1 Candidatus Halomonas stercoripullorum | reverse complement strand
CGTGCTGACTGGTGTCATCCAGGTGACGCACGGTTAGCACCAGTGAATCCTGCATACTGGATAGTTCACCGAGAAGCTGTTGTATCTCGCGTAAACCACGTACTTCGACCGGTATGGTGAGGTCGCCATCGCCCATGATGCGAAAATGCCCGATGACGTGGCGTAGAGGTTGGAGGATGTAGCGCTGACCCAGCCAGGCCATGCTTGCCAGCACGACTGTCGCTAGCAACAGGCCGCCGGTCAACAGCCAGCCGAATTGACGTGCCTGGCGATCCGCCTGTTCCAGTAACTCGGTGCCTTGCTGATCCGCTACGGCATAGAAGTGTCGGGCATTTTCGGTCAACGCCTGGCTCTGTTCGACCGCTGCCAATGTCAGTTGGCGATAACGGCTGCGATCTCCTGCCTGAATGGCGGCGAGTTGCTGCCGCATGATATCGAGCAAGCTTTCGGTATGGGTGTTCAAGGTGTCACGCAGTGCTAGGTGTGGGGTGCCTTGGGTGGCTTCGACAAAGGACTGGTGCGAGGCCAGCATTTCATTGAGCTCTTCCTCTACCGCTTCCAGGGCGGCGATCGGATCGCCGAGCGAGGGGCGTAGTTGACGTTCAAGGGCACGGTCCATGCGGTTGAGTCCTTCCAGGCTGGCGACATGCAGCCGGTTGAGCATGGAGGCTTGTTGTACATTAAGGCGTTCGAGTTCGGCGAGGTCGTGCCGGCTCTGCTGCATGACACTCCAGGTCAGCAGGGTAAAGGCAAGTAACAGCAGCGTTACCACGGCTAGCATGATAAGGCTGAGCTGCCGGATCGAGAGGTTAGGTCGCATCTCTAAGGGTACCTTGTGCCACATCAGTAGTAGTGATTTGATGACACATGATAAGAAGCGAATATGACATTTCGGGTATGGACGACAGCGGCGGGGCGAGACCGGTAGTTGGAACATGCTAATATTCATTAGCTGACTAGCTTATTGGAGTTGTTTTGACCCTATCCCCACGACGCGTAGCGCTACTGGTGGCTTTTAATACCGCCCTGGCTCCCTTTGCCATTGATGCCTATTTGCCTGCCATGGGGGTCTTGGCCGAGGCGGTGGGTGCCAGTATCCACCGCACCGAACTCTCGCTCTCTACTTTTCTAGCCGGCTTCGCTCTGGGACAGTTGCTGTTTGGCCCACTATCGGACCGTATTGGCCGCAAGCCGGTGCTGCTGGGTGGTCTGGTCGTCTTTTTGGTGGCGAGTCTGCTTATTACCCAGGTGAGCACGCTGCCCGAGCTGCTGGCCTGGCGTTTTGTTCAAGCGCTGGGAGGTGGCGCCACGGTGGTCAACTCGGCGGCTATCGTGCGTGATTGTTTCAGCGGTCGCGAGGCCGCCAAAGTCATGTCGACCATGGCCATTATCATGCTGCTGGCACCTTTGGTGGCTCCGGTCGTGGGCAGCGGGCTGCTCTACCTGGGCGACTGGTGGCTGATCTTCGTGTTTCTGGCGCTGTATGCGCTCTTTCTTTTATGGCTATTAGGCACACGGCTGCCCGAGACCCGGGCTCCCGGCAGGCCGGGTGCCTCGCCGCGACAGGTATTGGCCAACTACGCGAGTGTGCTGCGCCATCGCGAGGCGATGGGCTATATCTGTGCCGCTTCCATGTCCTTTGCCGGGCTGTTTGCCTTCATTACTGCTTCACCGTTTCTCTACCTGGAACATTATGGCCTGGGCCCCGAGCTCTATCCGTTGGTGTTCGGGCTCAACGTGGTGACCATGGCAGCCTCCAACCGGCTCAATATACGGCTGCTGGGTTGGCGTACGCCCCAGCAAAATTTGCGCTTGGGCCTGAGTATTCAACTGGGGGTGGCGCTGTGCCTGGTACTGGTGCTGGTGAGCGGGCTGGAGGCGTTATGGAGTGTGGTGCCACTGATCATGGTCTTTGCCGGTACTATTGGCTTGGTGGCGCCCAATGCCATCTCCTCGTTGCTTGACCACTTCCATCATATGAGTGCTACAGCGGCGGCGCTGCAGGGCAGTATCCAATTTTCCTGCGGTGCGCTGGCTGGCGTGCTGGTGGGCGCCTTCGAGGTGGATAGTGCCTGGCCCATGGTAGGCACCATGCTGGGGGCGGCGCTGCTCGGCAACCTGGGCCTGCGCTTGCTTGCGGGGAGGCCAGTGCGTGCCTGACAGCTGGGTGCAATGGTTTGACATGACGCTGCTGACCTGGCTCGGCTGTGCGCTGGTATTTGCTCTGGGTGCCTTTGTGCAGCGTGCTACCGGGTTTGGCCTGGCGGTGGTGGGAGCGCCGCTGCTGTTGATGCTGGAGCCGCGTTTGGTCCCGGTCTTGCTGGTGCTGTTCGGTTTCACCGTATCGTTATTGACGGTGCGCCACTATCGCCAGGAAGTTCGCTTGGGCGAGATTGGTATGGCCTTGCTAGGCAGGTTGCCAGGCAATGCACTGGGGCTGTGGTTGCTGCTTGCCGCGCCGATGCGGCTACTAGAGAAGTTGATAGCCGCGAGTGTGCTGTTTGCCGTTGCAGTGACACTGTTTCGCTGGCGTTTGCCGGTCAACCGGGTAAGCCTCTTTGGTGCGGGGGTGGTATCCGGTATTTTCGGCACGGTAGCCGCTATTGGTGGTCCGCCCATGGTACTGCTGATGCATGGTCTGCCGCCGGATCGCCTGCGCGGTAACCTGTCGGCCTTCTTCATTATTACCGCCAGCCTGACGTTGGCCATCCTGGCCTTGGCAGGGCAGGTGCATGTATGGCACTTGGGGCTGGCGCTGACTTTCTTCCCCGCGATATTGCTGGGCAATGCCTTGGCTGATCGCATTGCGCATCGTCTTGATCGGCGCCGGTTACAGGGCGCGTCACTGGCTCTATGCACCTTGGCGGCACTGGGTTTATTGCTTTAATCCTTCACTGTCATCTTTCTGCAATGGAAAGGCAGCAGAATAGCTCCTGCGAATGGCCAAGGGCCGACACGACACCGCCAGATTGTCGATGTGGCGGGTAACAACGCAGAGAGGAAAGTGAAGATGAGCTTCAAGAAAAGCACGCTAGGCATGGCGATTGCCGCCTCCCTCGTCGCCGGCATGTCGACCGCCGCCATGGCCCGCGACACCATCCAGATTGCCGGTTCTTCCACCGTGCTGCCGTTTGCCAGTATCGTCGCTGAAGAGTTTGGTGCCTCCTTCCCCCAGTTCAATACTCCGGTTGTTGGCTCGGGCGGCTCCGGTGGTGGTCTACGCCAGTTCTGCCAGGGGGTGGGTGAAAACACCATCGATATCGCCAATGCCTCCCGCGCCATTCGTGCGGGTGAAGTCGAGAACTGTGCCGCCAATGGCGTCAACGAAATCCTGGAAGTGATGTTCGGCTATGACGGAATCGTCTTTGCTTCGCGTGCCGACCAGGGGGCTTTCGAGCTGACTCCCGAGCATGTTTTCTCTGCCGCTGCGGCGCAAGTGAACGTTGATGGCGAACTGGTCGATAACCCTTACACCCGCTGGTCAGAGATTGATTCCAATCTGCCTGACCAGGAAATCGTACTGGTTATCCCGGCTTCCAACCATGGCACCCGTGAAGTCTTCGAAGATAACGTTTTGAGCCCTGGCTGTGAGGCTAACGGTGCAGAAGGCGAAGCCTGTACCGCGCTGCGTGAGGGTGGCCGGATCATCGAGATCGCGGGTGACTACACTGAAACCCTGGCACGTCTTGATGCCCAGGAAGAGGCAGTCGGCGTGTTTGGGCTGAGCTTCTATGATCAGAACCGTGACCGGTTGCAGGTAGCCACCGTTAATGGTGTCACTCCGAGCCTTGAAACCATCGGTTCCGGTGAGTACCCGGTATCTCGTCCGCTGTTCTTCTACGTCAAGGGCGAGCACCTGGACAGTGTGCCCGGGCTGGCTGAGTACACCGAGTTTTTCCTCGGCGAGGGTATCTCCGGCTACGGTAGCCCGCTGGAAGATGCCGGCCTGATCCCGATGGATGATGCCGAGCGTGACCAGGCGCTGGAGCAGTTTCAGGCTCGCACGGTTGTTTCAGTCGAGTGAGTTGACAGCAGTCAGGTACTTCCGGGGGCGGTGACGACCGCCCCCGGCATGCTGTTAAAAAGCTTGACTGAATAAGCATGCGATAGACAAGCGAGATGAAGCGTCAATGAACTTAGTACTCACGGTTACCGTACTGATTGCCATGGCTCTGGCCTACCAGGTTGGACTGGCGCGCAGCAAGGCGGTAGCTACTGGTGGGGAGCGTCTGCATTCCCGTCCCGGATATTATGGCGTGCTGGTAGCCCTCTGGTGTGGGTTGCCGGCACTGCTGCTTTTTGGCCTCTGGAGCCTGTTCCAGGACAGCATCATCGAGATACTGGTGGTCCGCCAGTTGCCGGTTGAGTTCGCCAGCCTGGGTGAGCAAGAGCTGCAAGCATTGCTGCGCCGCATTTCGGCCTTGGCTTCTGGGCGAGGGCTCGTCGGTGAAGTGGAGGCTTTTGAGGTCAGCGCGGCAGAGCATATGGCGCGGCTGGGCAGCCTTGGTAACTTGATCATGGTGGCGTCCATGGCGGTGGTGGCCGTGCTCGGGCTACTGGGTGCACGGCGTCATGTCACGCCCCGGCTGAAGGCGCGCAACCATATCGAGCGGCTAATCATGCTGCTGTTGGCGCTGAGTTCCGGTGTTGCCATTCTCACCACTGTCGGCATCGTGCTATCGATGATTGGCGAGGCGATCCACTTCTTCCGCTACGTAAGCCCGGTGGAGTTCTTTTTTGGCACGGTGTGGAACCCGCGTTTCAGCACTGCCGGGAGTGGTACCCAGGGACAGTTCGGTCTACTGCCGCTGCTTTGGGGTACGCTCATGGTCAGTATCATCGCCCTGCTGGTCGCGATACCGCTGGGGCTGATGACGGCTATTTATATGGCGGAATATGCGCCTGCCTGGTTGCGCAGTGTGGCCAAACCAATCATTGAAATTCTCGCCGGCATTCCGACGATTGTGTACGGCTTTTTTGCGTTGGTGGTTATCGGTCCTTTTCTCTCGGGGCTGGGCGAGATGATCGGTATCAGTATACGGGCCACGAGCGCACTGACCGCTGGGCTGGTGATGGGCATCATGATCATTCCTTTTGTCTCTTCACTTTCCGACGACATCATCACCCAGGTGCCCAAGGCGTTGCGGGATGGCGCCCTGGGCCTGGGGGCGACCAAGTCCGAGAGCATTCGGCAGGTGGTGCTGCCCGCAGCGCTGCCGGGCATCGTGGGTGCCTTCTTGCTGGCTGCCAGCAGAGCCATTGGTGAGACCATGATCGTGGTGCTGGCGGCGGGTAACAACCCGGCGTTGCATGCCAACCCCTTCGAGGCGGTTTCGACGATCACGGTGACGATCGTCAATCAGCTGACCGGGGACATGGACTTCTCGAGCCCCCAGTCGTTGGTGGCCTTCGCCCTCGGTCTTACCCTCTTCGTTATCACACTGGGGCTCAATGTCATCGCCTTGGTTGTGGTACGCAAATATCGTCAGCAATATGAGTGACGTCCTGTGAGTACAACCCAATTCGATACTGCCGACAGCAAGCGCCGTGAACGCCTCGCTACCATTGAGCGCTCGCTGAAGTCGCGCCACGCGCGTGAGCGTCGCTTCAGACGCCTGGGCTTGACGGCAGTCGTGAGCGGCCTGGTACTGGTGGCCATTCTCTTTGCCAGTATTCTGATGCGTGGTGTGCCGGCCTTCTGGCAGGCCACGCTATATCTGGATGTCTATTTCGATCCTGAAGTCATCCAGATCAGTGAGCGTCCTGTGCAGGCGCCGGGTGAAAGTGATGCCGAGTTTCGTGAGCGTGAGCTGGCCTGGTTAGGCGAGCTTGGCAGGGTCAACTGGAATGTGTTGATCGATGAGGCCCTCAAGGCCGAGCTGCCGGGTGAGATCGAGTCACGCCAGACCCGTGATTTACGTGCCTTGGTGGCCAGCGCTGAGCGCCATGCGTTGCGTGAGCGGGTAATGCACGCACCTGAACTGGTTGGTCAGACCCTCAACGTCAAGATGCTCGCCAGTGCCAACGTGGATGTGTGGCTCAAGGGGAACATTGATCGCAGTCTGCCGGATCACCGTCAGCAGTTAAGTGCCCAGACCCGTGAATGGGCGGATTACCTGGCTGGGGAAGGAGCCATTCGTAACTCCTTCAGTACGGCGCTGTTCGTCAATCCCGACTCGCGCAGCTCCTCGGCATCGGCAGGGCTGGCGGGGGCCTTCATGGGCTCGCTGTTCATGATGCTGATCGTGATTGTACTTTCGGTGCCGCTGGGGGTCGCCAGCGCCATCTATCTTGAAGAGTTTGCGCCCAAGAATCGCCTGACCGACCTTATCGAGATCAACATCAACAACCTGGCGGCGGTACCATCGATTGTATTCGGCTTGCTGGGGGCGGCAATTTTCATCGGCTACCTGCGGCTGCCGCTCTCTGCTCCGCTGGTCGGGGGGCTGGTGCTCACACTCATGACGTTGCCCACCATTATTATCGCCACCCGTGCTTCGCTACGCTCGATTCCGCCATCGATTCGTCAGGCGGCATTGGGAATCGGCGCTTCCCGTGTGCAAACGGTTTTTCATCATGTATTGCCGCTGGCGCTACCCGGCATCCTGACCGGCTCGATTCTGGGAGTGGCCCAGGCGCTGGGCGAGACGGCGCCGCTACTGCTGATCGGCATGAATGCTTTTGTGGCTAACGTACCCAGCTCGCCCCTGGATCAGGCAACAGCGCTGCCGGTACAAATCTATCTATGGCAGGGCAACGAGCTGCGCAACTTCTTTGAAGCGCGCACTTCGGCAGCGATCATCGTGCTGCTGGCCCTGATGCTCAGCCTGAATGCGGTGGCCATCTGGCTGCGCAAGAAATTCGAGACAAGGTGGTAACCATGACCGTATCCGTCAGCGTACCCACGGCTACGCACAAACGTACTTCCCAGAACGAACGCATCAAGATGAGCGCCCGCGGGGTCAAGGTTTTCTATGGTGAGAACGAGGCCCTACATGGTATTGACCTCGATATCATTGAGAACGAAGTGATTGCGTTTATCGGCCCTTCAGGTTGTGGCAAATCGACCTTCCTGCGCTGTCTTAACCGCATGAATGACACGATTGCCAACTGTCGGGTCGAGGGCAATGTGACCCTGGATGGCGAAGATATCTACGCGCCTTCGCTAGATGTGGTGTTGCTGCGTGCCCAGGTGGGCATCGTGTTCCAGAAGCCCAACCCTTTCCCCAAGTCGATCTATGAGAATGTCGCCTATGGCCCGCGATTGCATGGATTGGCCAAACGCCGTCCCGAACTCGATGACATCGTTGAGAGCAGCCTGCGCCGTGCCGGGTTATGGGATGAGGTGAAGGATCGCCTGGACCAGCCGGGTACCGGGCTGTCGGGTGGACAGCAACAGCGCCTGTGCATTGCGCGTACTATCGCGGTGAGCCCCGAGGTGATTCTGATGGATGAGCCTTGCTCGGCGCTGGACCCTATCGCCACCGGCAAGATCGAGCAGCTTATCGATGAGTTGAGCGAGAGCTATACCATCGTCATGGTAACGCACAACATGCAGCAGGCCGCCCGGGTGGCCCACAAGACCGCATTCTTCCACTTGGGAGAGGTAGTCGAGATCGGTGATACCGACGATATCTTTACCAACCCGCGCGAACAGCGTACCCACGACTATATTACCGGGCGCTTCGGCTGAGTGCGTTGGTGGTGATTGCTCGATCTCGCTAATGACCAGGTGGTGTAGTGCCACCTGGTCGAAGACAAGCCGTCAAGCGCCTGCCGGAGAGGCGAGAAAGGAACGGACTGGCCTGTGTGGTGTTGTCACGAGGCAGCCAGCGGGCAGCAAGATCTCGCCCACCGGAAAGTGAATCGTGAAAGCCTGCATCAGTCGACAAGCTC
>DXFC01000107.1 GCA_019114645.1 Candidatus Halomonas stercoripullorum | reverse complement strand
TCGGCGTTGTAATCCCGCCTTCGGTACCGATGATCATCTACGCCGTCATTGCTCAGCAATCGGTATCCAAGCTGTTTCTCAACGGTATCGTCCCGGGCATCTTGATGGGCGCTGGCCTGGCAGCGATTGCCATCACTCAGGCCTATCGGCGCAACTACCCACGCGGTACCGCGCTGTCGCTGGCAACGATCTGGCGCACTTTCAAGAGCGCCAGCTGGGGTCTGATGACCCCGGTGATCATTCTCGGCGGTATCTTTTCGGGCATCTTTACGCCGAGCGAAGCGGCGGTAGTGGCAGTCAATTATGCCCTGCTCGTTGCGTTGTTCGTCTATCGTGACCTTACCCCGGCCGACATCTACCGCATTCTGATCCGCTCAGCGATTACCACGGCGGTGATCATGCTGGTCATCGCCACCTCGGCGGTGCTGAGCTGGACGCTCTCCAGTTGGCAGGTGCCCGGGGCTATTGCCCAGACAGTCCTATCCCTCTCGACCAATCCCTACGTCATCATGCTCTTGGTCGTGATGGTCATCCTGCTCACCGGTGTCTTTATCGAAACGGCCAGCGCCCTGATCATCCTTACGCCGGTGTTACTGCCACTGGTGAGCCAGCTCGGCATCGACCCAATTCACTTCGGCATCATCATCGTGGTAGGCCTCGCCATCGGCATGATCACTCCGCCAGTGGCAATCAACCTTTACGTCGCCTCATCGGTAACGCAACTGCCACTGGAACGCATTACGCGCGCTATCCTGCCCTATCTGCTGGGCCTGATCATTGTGCTGCTGCTGGTGGTCTATGTGCCGATTCTACTGGGCTGGTCGGGGTGAGGCGGCTTATTTTCTTGACGCTCCCGCAACTCGGCCTCAGGCTTACTGCACGACCCATCCACTGCAGGGACTTATCACGTGACCTCCATGCTGCTGCGCTCCGCCCTCCTTCCCCTTGGCCTTGCTCTGCTCGCAGGCTGCACTACCTACACCTATGAAGACGGCAGTCAAGAAACGCTCTGGGGCGTGCCCGCCGAGGAGGAGACCCGGCGCTACGAAGAAGATCGTCAGGCTGAGGGAGTGCGCTATCGCATTCCGGGCCAGGTCGAGCCGGAACGAAACGATCCCATCAGTGATGGCGATCCAATTCGTGATGACGACTCAATTACTGATGACGGCGTAACACCACGCTGAGATTGTTGGCTGGCATCTCAACGGCCCGCTCAAGCATGAAACCATGTGGCTGTGCTTCATCCACGACGCGCTCGAGGTCGCGCACTCCCCAGCGGGGATCGCGGGCCTTGAGATCGGCATCGAAGGCGGCATTGCTCGCTGCCGTGTGCTTGCCGTTACGGCGATACGGGCCATAGAGAAAGAGTACTCCACCTTGTCGCAGCCGCTGTGCCGATTGATCCATGAGGGCTTCGGTCACTTCCCAGGGTGAAATATGTATCAGATTGATCGCCACCACCGCATCAAAGGGGCCGGCCGGCCAGATGCTGGTTACATCGAGCGGTAGCGGTTCACGCAAATTGACGAGACCCGCCTGCTCACGCCAGGCGGAAATCGACTCACGCGCTGCAGCGTTAGGATCACTGGGTTGCCATTCCCAGCCCGGCATGGCCGCAGTACAGTGCACTGCATGTTCACCACTACCACTCGCCACTTCCAATACGTTCGCCTGCTCAGGCAATACGCTACGTAATACATCCAGGATAGGCTGACGATTGCGAGCCGCCGCCGGGCTCTCCATGCGACGTGCCATATGTATATCCTTAAGCTTGTCCAGACCAAGGCGCCCAGCATGGTCGGACGCCGCACAAGACGAGACTCCCGCGATTTTGCGCTTTTCGCAAGCTACCTACTTGTCGACGTCTCTTCCTCATTTCAAATTGACGCCTGACCCGGGCTCTGGACCAAGGTATGATAACCCTGCCCCAGTGAGTCTCACTGGGGCTTTCATCTGCTTACAGGCAGGAAAAGATCACACTTCAGACCAAGAGCCGTAAATGAATGCCATTGTCTTGGCCATCCTGGTGATGGTCACCTTGAGTCTTGCGCGCATATCCGTCGTGTTTGCCTTGATCATTGCCAGCCTCGTTGGAGGCATGGTAGCCGGCATGCCACTCAGCGACATCCTTGATGCTTTCAACGAGGGGTTGGGTAACGGTGCTACCATTGCTCTCTCCTACGCCGTGCTCGGCGCCTTCGCCGTCGCCCTGTCACGCTCCGGCGTTACTGAATTGCTGGCCGACCGGGCAATACACGGACTACACCTGGCTGACCAGCCCAAGAGCCGACGCTGGATCATCTTTACTCTACTGGGTGCGCTGCTTGCTGCAGCCATCAGCTCGCAAAACCTGGTTCCGGTTCATATTGCCTTTATTCCGGTCCTGGTCCCTCCCCTATTGAAGCTAATGAACCACTTGCGTCTGGACCGTCGTGCCGCCGCCTGTGTCATCACCTTCGGCATTACCGCTCCTTACATGCTGTTGCCGGTAGGCTTTGGGTCGATTTTTCTCAATGACATTCTGCTCGCCAATATCAATGAGAGCGGTGCCGCGCTCGGCCTGGAGGTCACCCGCGGCATGGTACCTCTGGCCATGCTGATTCCTATTGCCGGCATGCTGGTCGGTCTCGCCGTGGCGGTGCTGTTCAGCTATCGCAAGCCCCGCGACTACCAGGATATCGACCTGTCCCGCGGTGAAGAAACGCCTGCCGAAGCGGCACGACATCTTGCGCCGTGGCAGATAGTGGTACTTGTCGCCGCACTGATCGGCACCGTCACGATTCAGCTTCTCTCCGGCTCGATGGTAATGGGCGGCCTGTTTGGCTTCGCCTTGCTATCCGTGAGCGGGGTATTCCGCTGGCATGAACAGGACGATATCTTCACCGAAGGTATGCGCATGATGGCGCTAGTCGCCTTTATCATGATTAGTGCGGCAGGATTTGCCGGCGTCATGCAGGCAACTGGCGAAGTGCCGGCACTGGTGGAAAGCTCAACGGAGTTGATTGGGGACAACAAGGGCTTGGCGGCGCTGATCATGTTGCTGGTAGGGCTCTTCATTACCATGGGCATCGGTTCATCGTTCTCCACGATTCCCATCATCGCCGCTCTCTATGTTCCCCTGGCCTTGAGCTTCGGCTTCTCGCCCATGGCAACCATTGCTTTGATCGGAACCGCCGCTGCCCTTGGCGATGCCGGCTCGCCGGCCTCCGACTCAACGTTGGGACCAACTGCAGGACTCAATGCCGACGGTCAACATGATCACATTTGGGGCACCGTAGTTCCCACTTTTGTGCACTACAATATCCCGCTGATCATTTTTGGCTGGATAGCAGCGATGATCCTCTAAGCTATTTTGGCTTCCTTCATTGCACCCGATACAACAGCCGCCCCACTGGCGGCTGTTGCATTTCATGCCGACAGCATGGGTTGGCTACCCAAAATGCCGACGCCATTGGCGTCATGAGTGGACAGCGCTTTCGCGAGGCTTGACGCCGCATCCCTTGAGAATCACCCGGGTCAGGAAATGGGTGATCCGCTCAACGTCCTCTTCGGCAATCTCCTCCTTGCCGGTAATCCCCAGTACCTGTGCCTCGAAGTCGGCGTAGTGCTGGGTTGCTGACCAGATCAGGAAAATCAGCGAAACCGGGTCAACCGGGTCCATCCGCCCCTGCTCCGCCCACTGCTCCAGAATTCTGGCCCGGGCCTGTACCCAATCACGTAACTCGCCGCACAGGTACTCCTGCAAAAAGGGTGCTCCACCCAGTATCTCGGCAGCAAATAGTCGCGAGCCTTCCGGGTGACGGCGTGACAGCTGCATTTTGCTGCGAATAAATGCCTCCAGCACCTCAGCCGGGTCATCCTCTACGCTGATATCGTCGAGCAGCGCATTCCAGCGCGCCATCATGCGCTCCAGCAAGCGTATGTAGAGCCCTCGCTTGCTACCCATGTAGTAGAGCACGTTGGATTTGGGCAATCCTGCCTCTTCCGCGATGGCCTGAACACTCGCCCCACGATAGCCGAATCGGGCAAAGATCCGCTCGGCAGCTTCGAGGATATCGCGCTCGTTACGCGCACGCACCGCACCCGTGCTGTCACTGCCTGGTGGGGAAGGCTGTAGCTTCGTCGCTTCGCTCAGGTCGTTCATCGACTCGTCCCTGCGCTATCGGAATGGAAAATGGAGGCTGAAAAAGGGCATCTAGAGTGCCTCATGCCCATACCCCTTGCCAATACGACCATGGCAAACCAGCCCACACGGTTCATGTTCTGATTCTGGCACGAATACACCTTATGTCGGCTTGCAATGCGCGACATTCTGTCTCAAGCTGCAAACAACCTGACCATTTGGTCAACTGAAGTCTTGGCCATCGACTTGTTCGAATCGCTTTTTTACAACATCCACAAGAGACACGGCGATGATAGAATTCGTGCTCAACGGGCAGCCCCGCCAATGCGAGGCCAACCCCGATACCAGCGTACTTGAGCTGCTGCGTGAAACACTCGGCGCCACAGGCACCAAGGAAGGCTGCGCCACAGGAGACTGCGGCGCCTGCACGGTAGCCATTGGCGAGCCCGGTCCCGACGGCAAGTTACGCTACCATAGCGCCAATGCCTGCATCACGCCTGCTCATCAACTGCAAGGACGCCATCTGGTAACAGTGGAGGGTCTCGCCGAGGGCAATGCCCTGCACCCCGCCCAGGCCGCCATGGTCGAATGCCACGGCAGTCAATGCGGTTTCTGTACACCGGGCATCGTCATGTCGCTATTCACTCTGCATGAGCAGCAGCGCCACGCCCCGGCACCGCTGACACAGCAGCGTCTTGAAGCAACTCTAGGTGGCAACCTCTGCCGCTGCACAGGATATCGGCCAATTCGTGACGCCGCCCTTAGCATGGCATCTCACGCTGATAACCGCCCGGCATGGCTCGATGCTGCCGCGCCCCGGGATAAAAAACCGCATGCCTTTAACCTCGACACCGGCTTCATGCAGCCAACCACTCTCGCCGAGCTGACGGAGTGCCTGAAACAGCATCCCAAGGCACGCCTGGTGGCAGGCGGCACTGACCTGTGGCTGGAAACCACCCAGCGCCTGGCGCGTGTCCCCCATGTTATCGACGTCACTCGGGTAGCAGAGCTCAACCTCATTGAAGAAGCCACTCCGGAAGAGGGTCTCCAGGGTTGGTGGATCGGCGCTGCGGTCAGCTATTCACGTCTTGAACCCTTGCTGGCGGAGCATTACGACGCCTTTGCTCACTTGCTGCATCGCCTGGGCTCCCAGCAAGTGCGCAATCGCGGCACCCTGGGTGGCAACATCGCCAACGCCTCTCCTATTGGCGACACCCCACCGGTATTGCTGGCGCTAGAGTCACGTTTGCGTCTGGTGGGTCCCCAGGGGGAGCGCGAACTGCCGCTCGCAGACTTTTTCCTCGACTACAAGCGCACCGCATTAAAAGAAGGCGAAGCAATCCGGGCGGTTTTCCTGCCCCGCCCCACTGCGGAACAAAACCTCAAAGTGTGGAAACTGTCGAAACGGCGTGAGGATGACATTTCCGCCCTTCTGGGTGCTTTTGCCTGGCGCCTGGAGGACGGCGTGATGCGTGACGTGCGCCTGGCCTTCGGTGGCATGGCGGCGATTCCCAAGCGGGCTGCCCGCGCAGAGGCTGCTCTGGAAGGTCAAGTTCCCGACACAGCGGCTTTCCAGGCTGCTCGCGACGCCTTGAGCGAAGATTTCCAGCCCATGTCCGACGTTCGTGGCAGTGCCCAATATCGCCAACTCAGCGCCGCCAACCTGCTTGAGCGCCTGCGCCTGGTGATCTTGAATGACTCTCAAGCATCGATCGAAACCGAACAGCCCCGGGAGGTGATGCTGCATGCGTACGCTCACTAAACTGACCACACCAGCAGAAACTGACAGCGTAAGCGCCGACTCCGGCGTTGCCAGCGAGGCGCTTGAAGGCCGTATCAAGGGCGCCAGCCCGTTGGCACGCGATACTGTCTCGCCGAACAGCCACCCTTTCTCACGGCAACATGAGAGCGCCATCAAGCATGTCACCGGGCGGGCCGACTATATCGATGACCTCAAGGCACCCGCTGATGCCATCCACGTGGCCTTGGGGCTCTCTCCCGTAGCTCATGGACGGCTGACTCGGCTCGATCTGGAAGCCATTCGCCGCCTGCCCGGTGTTATCGATGCGGTCGGCTTTGCTGATGTACCCGGCCATACCGATATTGGCCCGGTATTCCCCGGCGACCCGCTCTTTGTCGATAGCGAAATCAGCTTCGTCGGCCAGACGTTGTTTGCCGTCGCTGCCGAGAGCCAGCGCGCCGCACGGGAAGCCGTGCAGCAGGCATTGGCCACAGGGGTCGCCGAAATCGATGAGCAACCGGCCTCCCTTGATCCGGTCGCTGCTGCCGAGCGTGGCGAATTCGTTCGCCCTACCCACGTGCAGCAAAGTGGTGACTGGGAACAAGCTCTAACCAATGCCGCCCAAGTGGTCGAAGGCGAGCAGTTCGTCGGCGGCCAGGAGCACTTCTACCTGGAAGGCCAGGCTTGTCTGGTGCAGCCCACCGAGGACGAGGGTGTCATCGTTCACACGTCGAACCAGCATCCCAGCGAAACCCAGAAACTGGTTGCCGAAGTGTTGGGCATTCCTTTCCATGCGGTTACCGTGGAAGTACGCCGCATGGGCGGCGGCTTCGGTGGCAAGGAGACCCAGGCCTCACCCTGGGCCTGCATCGCCGCACTGATCGCACGCCGTACCGGACGCACCACGCGCCTGCGCCTGCCGCGCAGCGAAGACATGCGCCTCACCGGCAAGCGCCACCCGTTCCATAACCGCTATCGCCTGGGAATCGATGAGCAAGGCGTGATTCTGGGCGGCGAAATCACCCTGATCGGCAACTGTGGCTATTCGCCTGACTTGTCGGATGCCATTGTTGACCGCGCCATGTTCCATAGCGACAACGCCTACTCCCTGGGCGAGGCTCGCGTTACCGGTCACCGCGCCCGTACTCATACGGCCTCCAACACGGCATTTCGCGGCTTTGGCGGTCCCAAGGGGATGATGGTGATCGAAGCGGCGATGGATGATATAGCGCGCCGCATCGGTGAAGACCCGCTCACGGTACGCAAGCGCAATCTCTATCGCCCCGGTCGTCAGACGACCCACTATGGCCAGCACGTGGACCAGGTCAAGTTACTGCATGCGCTGGTCGAGGAGCTGGAAAACAGCAGTGAGTACTGGGAACGACGCCGTGCCATTACCGAGTTCAACGCCGGGAGCCCCATCATCAAGCGCGGCCTGGCACTGACACCGGTGAAGTTCGGGATCTCTTTCACTGCCCAGCATCTCAACCAGGCCGGAGCCCTGCTGCATATCTACACCGACGGCAGCGTGATGATCAATCACGGCGGCACCGAAATGGGCCAGGGCCTGCATACCAAGATCTGTCAGGTGGTGGCGCGTGAGCTGGGTCTGGATATCGACATGGTACGTATCACCGCTACGCGCACCGACAAGGTACCCAACACCTCTCCTACCGCAGCTTCCAGCGGTGCCGACCTCAACGGTCAGGCCGCACGTGACGCCTGCGTGAAACTCAAGCAACGGCTATTCGACTTCGCCCATGAGCATCTTTACAAAGACCAGGGTCTTGAGCGCGAAGACATGCGCCTGGAAGCCGGCTACCTTGTGGCGGGCCATGCCGAGAGCGAGCGGCGCATTCCCTGGGGCGAACTGATCCAGGCCGCCTACCTCAACCGGATTTCACTCTCCGAGAAGGGTTACTACGCCACCCCGCTGATTCATTACGACCGCAGTACCGGCAAGGGCCGCCCCTTCTATTATTACGCCTTCGGCGCCGCCGTGGCAGAAGTGAGCGTCGATACCCTTAGCGGGGAGTACCAGGTTGAGCGAGTCGATATTCTTCATGATGTGGGCGACTCACTGAACCCGGCTATCGATATCGGCCAGGTCGAAGGCGGCTTTATTCAAGGAATGGGCTGGCTGACCAGCGAAGAGCTGAAGTGGAACGAGGCCGGTCGCCTGGTCTCCGATGGCCCGGCTACCTACAAGATTCCTACCTTCGGCGACCTGCCCCCGGTGTTCAACGTCAAGCTGATGGAGGGTCACCCCAACTCCATGGCCAGTATTTATCGCTCCAAAGCGGTGGGTGAGCCGCCATTCATGCTCGGCATGGCGGTATGGTCAGCACTACGTGATGCTCTGGCCAGTCTGACCGATTATGCTGAAGCGCCGCGACTGGATACCCCGGCCACACCGGAGCGGGTGCTGCTGGTGGCCGACGAGCTGCGACGCCGCTACGACACGACACCGCTGGAGCGAGGCACGCCGTGATGAACGTCCCCCGGCCGATGACCTGGCACGCGGCGCTGCATCAGCTACAGCGCGAAGGCCAGGCCCATGCCCTGGCTACGGTGGTCACCAGCGCCGGCTCGACTCCGCGTGAGCCGGGCGCGCGCATGGTCATCACGGCTGATGCCGTCCACGACACCCTCGGTGGCGGCACCTTTGAGTTCCAGGTGATTGATGCCGCCCGCACCCGGCTCGCGTCGGGTCAGAATGGCATGAGCCTTGAAGCTTTCTCCCTGGGAGGGCGCAGCGGCCAGTGCTGTGGTGGTTTCGTCAATGTGCTCCTGGAGGTTTTTTCGGGTAGCACCGCCACCTTGGCCATCTTCGGTGCAGGACATATCGGTACCGAACTGGTGCGCCTGGCGGCCCCTTTACCCTGGCAGGTGGCATGGCATGACAGCCGCGAAGCGATCTTCCCCTCTTGGGCAGACGCGCAGCCACGCCTGAGCTGTCACCATGCTCCCGACCCGCTGGCCGCTGTGGCGGCGCTTCCAGCGGGTAGCCATGCGTTGGTGCTGACTCATGATCATACCGAGGATCGTCAGCTTATCGACGCCTTGCTCAAGCGCGGCGACATGGCCTCCATCGGCCTGATCGGTTCGCGCAGCAAGTGGGCCAGCTTCCGCTCACGACTCAAGGATGCCGGACACGGCGAACAAGCCCTGGCCAAGGTGCGCTGTCCCATTGGAATTCCCATGAGCGACAAGACGCCTTACGCCATTGCCCTTTCCGCCCTGGCCGAGCTGCTGCCCTTGGTGGGTAGCAGTGAACGCCCCGACCAGCGCGGCCTGGAGCCGGCAGCGCTGCGCCATGTATTTAACGAGCCCAGGATATGACAACCAACAATTCCCGCGTGATACGTGCCGAACTACTCAGTTTCAACGCAGACCCCGGCGAAGCCGACAACCCTGCCGCACAGAGCGTTTCCCACCTGGAAGATGGTGCCCTGTGGCTGGAAAATGGCCGCATTCGCGCCATTGATGATTACACGACTCTGGCCTCGCAACTGCCTGACGATATCGAAGTGATCGATCATCGCGGCAAACTTGTGATGCCTGGCTTCATCGACAGCCACGTGCACTATGTGCAACTCGAAATCATGGCCTCCTACGGCCGGCAGCTGCTCGACTGGCTGAATGAATATACCTTTCCCGAAGAGTGCGGTTTCGCCCAGCGCGAGCGCGCGGATGCCATTTCGAATGCATTTCTGGATGAAATGCTCCGGGTCGGCACTACCACCGCCCAGGTCTTCTGTTCGAGTCATCCCAACTCGGTAGATGCCTTCTTCCACGCCTGTCGCAAACGCAACTTGCGGATGCTGGCAGGCAAAGTGCTGATGGATCGCAATGCCCCCGAAGCATTGCGCGATGATACCTTTGGCGGTATCCAGGATACCGAGCGCCTGATCAGCGAGTGGCACGGTACGGCGCGTCTCGGCTACAGCCTGACGCCGCGCTTTGCTCCCACATCCACCCGCGCTCAGCTAGATGCCACCGGGGGACTCTTGCGCAACGATCCCAGCCTATGGTTGCAGACCCACCTCTCGGAGAACCCCGGCGAACTTGACTGGGTCGCCGAGCTGTTCCCCCAGAGCCGCGACTATCTCGAGGTGTATGAGCAATCGGGATTGGTGGGTCCCCGCAGCACCTTCGCCCACGGCATCCACCTTGATCAGGGCATGCGTCGCCGGCTCGCCGAGCACGGTGCCAACATCGCCTTCTGCCCCAGCTCCAATATGTTCCTGGGCAGTGGCCTGTTTGATCGCCACGCGGCGGGCGAAGTCGGTCTCAACGTCACTTACGCCAGCGACGTCGGTGCCGGCACCGACCTTTCCGGGCTGGCCACACTCAAGGCGGCTTACCAGGTCGGCCAGCTACGCGGCCAGCCGCTAACCGCCTGGCAGGGGCTTTACAGCTTGACACTGGGCAACGCCAAGGCACTTTCGCTGGACGACAAGATCGGTCGGCTGGCACCCGGCATGGAAGCCGACTTCGTGGTGCTTGATCCCGCCGGCTCGCCACTGCTTTCACGCCGCTATTCGCGCTGCCGCACTCTGGGAGAACGTTTGTTCACCTTCATGATGCTGGGCGATGATCGCAGCGTACTGGAGACTTGGGCGGGCGGGGAGCTATTACATCGCCGTACTTGATTATCCAATGGTCGCAGCATGCTTGTCCAAGCGGTCAAATATTGTCTAGCCTGTATCTCAAACGTATCTGACCATTCGGTCAGATACGTGACTGCCAGGCGGTAGCGCATTAACCAATAACAATGGACATCTGCAATGGAACCGAGCTCCACCTCGCTTGCCGGCAAGCCGGAAAACACGCTTGCTGAGCCAGCCATCAAGCAAAGCAATTGGCTAGACCACTACTTCGGTGCCAGTCGCCGTGGTTCAAGTGTACGTACCG
>DXFC01000106.1 GCA_019114645.1 Candidatus Halomonas stercoripullorum | reverse complement strand
GATTGGCGATGCCTTGGTGGCTTAGGGCAGCCAGCAAAAACCGGCGCTATCAAAGCGCCGGTTTTTTTGTGCCGTTCTATACAGATCAGGCGATCCGCGTCATGGGCTCGCGCAGCAGTTGTGCCGAGAGGAGTCTCCATTGATCGTCCCAGTGTTCGGTGGGGCGGCGCTTGAAATCGCTGCGCACGTATTGGGAGATACGCCCTTCGGCGTAGGCCATCAGCAGGTTGGCTGTGGCCGATGCCGGCAACAGCGTACGCCGCTGCTCGCGGAGCTCCGCTTCGCGCAGGATCTGCTTGAGCTGGGTTTCCATGCGCTCAAACAGCTGATGGATACGCAGCCGTAGCCGGGCGGTTTCGCCAGTCAGTACGTCCCCATCCAGCAGGCGCGAAAGGCCGGGGTTCTTCTCGGCGAACGCCAGCAGCAGGGTAAGAATCTGACCACAGCGGGGCACTGCTTCGGGCACCTCGTCGAGAATGCGTGAAATACGCTCGAACAGGGTTTCTTCGATAAAGGCGATGAGCCCTTCGAACATGCGTGCCTTGCTTGGGAAGTGGCGGTAAAGAGCGGCTTCTGAAACGCCTACCTGGCGCGCCAGCGCCGCAATGGTGATGCGCTTTCCGCTATCCTCTTCCAGCATCAGGGCGAGCGCCTGCAAAATCTGCTCGCGGCGGCTGGAACTTTGTGTTGCCTGCGTCATGTTGGTGTTGTCTTCTGGTTATCTTGTCGCCTGGGTCATCTTCTGGTCCGGATGGCCTCAGGCGTTGTGGTGGTTCCCGTCTTGTTCGGCATCGGTGATCAAGGTGCCGACACCGGCGTTGGTGAAAATTTCCAGTAGCGTGGCATGTGGCACACGGCCGTCGATGATGTGGGCGCTCTTTACTCCTCCTTTCACCGCATCCAGCGCACAACGTATTTTCGGTAGCATGCCCCCATGGATAGTGCCGTCCGCGATCAGGGCATCCACCTGGGCCGTGGTCAGCCCGGTAAGCACCTCGCCTTCCGCATTCATCAGGCCGGCCACGTTGGTCAGCAACATCAGCTTTTCAGCTCCCAGGGCCTCGGCGACCTTGCCGGCGACCAGGTCGGCGTTGATGTTGTAGCTGCGGCCCCCGGTATCGACCCCAATGGGGGCGATTACCGGGATGAAGTCACGCGCGGCGAGCATTTCGAACAGGTCGGTGGAGACGTGCTCTACTTCACCCACGTGGCCGATGTCGATAATTTCGGGAGCGGTCATCTCCGGGGTCTGGTGTTCTACCTTGAGTTTGCGGGCGCGAATCTGGGCGCCATCCTTGCCGGTCAGACCGATGGCCTTGCCGCCGCACTGGTTGATCTGGTTGACGATACTTTTGTTGACCAGGCCGCCGAGTACCATCTCCACCACGTCCATGGTCTGGGCATCGGTGACCCGCATGCCGTTGACGAAGCGCGATTCAATATTGAGTTTTTTCAGCAGTTCACCGATCTGCGGCCCGCCGCCGTGCACCACCACGGGATTGATGCCGACTTCTTTCATCAGCACCATGTCACGGGCAAAGGAGTCGATCAGGGCATCTTCGGTCATGGCGTTGCCGCCGTACTTGACGACGACGGTCTTGCCGGAGAAGCGCTGGATATAAGGCAGGGCTTCGGAGAGCACCTCCACTACCAGCCGCGGATCACGGGTTGTTTGGGTCATGCTGTTTCCTTAAAAGGCACGCAAAAGGTGCGAACGTTGCCGTCAATTCGGTAGCTTCAAGGCCGGATCGATCTGCTTGAGGGCGGCAGCGAAACAGTGACGAATGCGCTCAAGCGCCGCCTCGTTTTTGCCCTCGAAGCGCAGCACCAGCACCGGAGTGGTGTTGGAAGCGCGACATAGGCCCCAGCCGTCGGGATAGTCGACGCGGATACCGTCGAGAGTGGTCTTGATGCCGTTGTCGCCGAAGTCACCTTCCCGGGCGAGCTTGTCGACCAGGGCGAACTTGTTGTCGTCGGTAACCTCGACGTTGATTTCGGGGGTGCCGATATCCTGCGGATAGCGGGCAAAGAAGGTGTCGGCGTCTTCGCTCTGGCGCGAGAGAATCTCCAGCAGCCGGGCGGCACCGTAGAGGCCATCGTCGAAGCCGTACCAGCGCTCCTGGAAGAAGATATGACCACTCATCTCGCCGGCAAGCTGGGCCCCGGTCTCCTTCATGCGCGCCTTGATCAGCGAGTGGCCGGTGCGCCACATCTCCGGCGTGCCGCCGGCTTGCTCGATCACACGGGCCAGGTTGCCAGTGCACTTGACGTCGTAGATCACCCTGGCGCCGGGGTTGCGTGACAGCATGTCCTCGGCAAAGGCCATCATCAGGTGGTCGGGGAAAATCAGCTTGCCACTGGGCGTGACGACGCCGAGACGGTCACCATCGCCGTCGAAGGCGAGGCCAATATCGGCGCCAGTCTCCTTCACCGTGCGGATCACGTCCTGCAGGTTTTCCAGCTTGCCCGGATCGGGGTGGTGGTTGGGGAAGTTGCCGTCGATTTCAGCAAACAGCGGGACCGTATCCACCCCCAGGCGCTCGATCAGCAGCGGGCCGAGCTCGCCGGCGACACCGTTGCCGCAGTCAACTACCGCCTTGAGCGGGCGTTCGAGCTGGATGTCGCCCAGAATGCGTTGGAGATAGGCGTCGCGCACATCTTCTTGCCGCACGCTGCCTTCACCACTACTGAAGTCGCTGCTTTGGATACGT
>DXFC01000105.1 GCA_019114645.1 Candidatus Halomonas stercoripullorum | reverse complement strand
CTGGGCAGCTCTCCGGCCTGAGCCATCAACGGCAGTGTGCATGCGGCAGCAATGAGTACGCGGCGAAGTAGAGCAAGCAGGACCATGGCGACTCCTGATAAGGGCGAGCCAAAGCAAGTGTCAGTGTCTCGCTGTCGATGTGTATTGACTGGCGTCAATAAAAGCGCTTATCGCAATACTTAAGCAGGGGTGTCAGGAGCATCGCAATCTTTTCATAAAAGGTGGATTGTGCCTATATTTGATATGGGTCAATACTTCATTGAAAAAGCGGCAAAGGGAGCTAGAAGCAGTATCTTGAATCTTTATATTGGGTCAGTCTCAAGGAGAAGGGCCGCTGACTATACGTGCCATCTGGCCATCTGGCCGTCTGGTCGTTCGTATCCGGCAAAAGATAATAACTAAGTGCCCATGACCTGGCGATAGCGCAATCAAGGATCATGACTGAGGTGGAACGATGTTGAAAAAAGACTGGTATCTCAAGCCCCTGGCGGTAGCGGTCACGACCGTTGCCCTAGGGATCGCTGTGGCGCATGCCGAACACCCTGATGACGAAGCCGTGCTGGGCTATCAAGGGGCGCCTTCAGCGGTTGACCCGGACTCGGCGCGTATCGTGCACACACCGGGCGCACCCGATTTGACTGAAGAGGAATTCGAACGGGCCAAGGAGATTTACTTCCAGCGCTGTGCCGGCTGCCATGGGGTACTGCGCAAGGGGGCCACCGGCAAGCCGTTGACCACCGATATCACTCAACAGCGTGGTCTGGAGTATCTCAAGGTCTTCATCAACTACGGCTCGCCGGCCGGCATGCCCAACTGGGGCACCTCGGGCGACTTCACCGAAGAAGAGGTCGAGCTGATGGCCAAGTACATCATGCACGAACCGCCCCAGCCTCCCGAGTTCGGCATGCCCGAGATGATGGATACCTGGGAGGTTTTTGTTGCGCCTGAAGATCGTCCCAGCGAGCAGATGAACGATCTGGACCTGGATAACCTGTTCTCGGTGACGCTGCGCGATGCGGGTCAGATTGCACTGATCGATGGTGAATCGAAAGAGATCGTCAAGGTGCTTGATACCGGTTACGCGGTGCACATCTCGCGTATTTCCGCCTCCGGTCGCTACCTGTTCGTGATTGGGCGTGACGCCAAGATCGATATGATCGACTTGTGGATGGAAGATCCCGAGATTGTCTCCACCGTCAAGATTGGCATGGAAGCGCGCTCGGTAGAGACTTCCAAGTATGAGGGCTACGAGGACCAGATCGCTATCGCTGGCGCTTACTGGCCGCCGCAGTACGTGCTGATGGATGGCGAAACCCTGGAGCCGAGAAAAATCATGAGTACTCGCGGGATGACCGTTGATACTCAGGAATTTCACCCGGAGCCTCGCGTAGCGGCTATCGTTTCTTCCCACCAGCACCCTGAGTTCATCGTTAACATCAAAGAGACCGGCAAGGTTCAATTGGTGAATTACGAAAACCTGGATGCTGTTTCCCTGGTCGAGATCGATACCTCACGCTTCCTGCATGACGGGGGTTGGGACGCGTCGGGTCGTTACTTCCTCACGGCCGCCAACGAGTCTAACCAGATCGTGGTCATCGATGCCCTCGAGCGTGAGCTTGAGTCCATCATCGATGTAGGCGGTATCCCACACCCGGGTCGTGGCGCCAATTTTGTCGATCCCGACTTTGGTCCGGTATGGGCCACCAGCCACCTGGGCGATGCCTCTATCTCACTGATTGGTACTGATCCCGAGGGGCATCCCGACAGTGCCTGGGAAGTAGTGCGTACACTGGAAGGCCAGGGTGGCGGCTCGCTGTTCATCAAGACTCATCCCGAGTCCGAAAACCTTTGGGTTGACACCACGTTCAACCCCAACGAGGCGCTTAGCCAGAGTGTTGCGGTCTTCGACCTCAATGATCTGGAGGCCGGTTACGAGGTGCTGCCGATTGCCGAATGGGCCGATGTAGGTGAAGGTCCCAAGCGTGTGGTGCAGCCCGAGTACAATGCAGCGGGCGACGAGGTGTGGTTCTCGGTGTGGAACACCATGGACGAGGTGTCGGCCATTGTGGTTGTCGATGACAACACCCGCGAATTGAAGCACGTCATCAAGGATGAGCGGCTGGTGACACCGACAGGCAAGTTCAACGTGCTCAACACCCAGCAGGACATCTATTGATGAATCGCTGATAGCCGGCGGCGGGTACAGGGCCCGCCGCCACTCCTCTGTCAGTGTTCAAGCAAGTGAGCTGTGCCGATGCATTGCCATACCCCCTACAGCCAAGCCCCAACCCTCGATGCGCTGGACCGCCGTCTAATTGACAGCTACCAGCGTGGCCTGCCGGTGAGCGTGCGTCCTTTTCGCTGCATGGCCGAACAGCTCGGAGTGAGCGAGGCCGAGGTGCTTGCCCGCCTGGAGCGCCTGCAGGCCCAGGGTGTGCTGAGCCGGGTCGGGCCGGTATTCAATCACGCCCGTGCAGGTGCCAGCCTGCTCGCCGCCGTGGCGGTTCCGGATGCCGAGCGCGATGCTTTTGCAGAACTCATTAACGCCGCACCTGGTGTCAATCACAACTATTTACGCGAGCATGATTACAACCTTTGGTTCGTGATGACCGCTCCGGATGAGGAGACGCTGGAAACCCGACTAGATGCTCTGGAAGTGACGCTGGGCCGTGAAATCCTGCGCTTGCCCATGCTGGAGGGTTTCCATATCGATCTCGGCTTCCCGATTCCCTGGCATGAGCTGGAGGCGCCATGAACGCAAAACAGTCGGCGCTTGCCCTTAATGAACCACTTTTCAAAGAACCGCTCTTGGGTGAGTCATTGTTCAATGAGACCTGTGCCGAGCGGCGCCTGCGTGCCTTGGTCGAGAAAGGGTTGCCGTTGGTACCGCGCCCCTGGCTGGCGCTGGCTAACCAGAGCGGCCTGACGGAAGACGAAGTGATGGCGTGCATGCGCCGCTGGCAGGAAGAAGGATTGGTGAAGCGTCTGGGGCTGGTGGTGTTGCATCGCCGCCTGGGGATTGCCGCCAATGCCATGGTGGTGTGGGATCTGCCCGATGACGAGGTCACTGCCGTTGGCCGCCGCCTGGCCACTGAGCCTGCCGTTACCCTCTGTTATCGCCGTCCGCGGCGCCTGCCTGACTGGCCCTATAACCTGTTCTGCATGATTCATGGTGTGCGCCGCGAACGAGTGCTGGCCGAGCTTGAAGAGATCAAGCGGCGCCAGGGGCTGGAGGAAGTGCCG
>DXFC01000104.1 GCA_019114645.1 Candidatus Halomonas stercoripullorum | reverse complement strand
GAAAAAGGGCATGCCGACCGGTCACGTTGCGATTCACCCACTTACCGGCCGCGAAGTACCCGTCTATGTCGCCAACTTCGTCCTGATGGAGTTTGGCACCGGGGCGGTAATGGCGGTCCCCGCCCATGATCAGCGCGACTGGGAATTCGCCACCCAATATGGCCTGCCCATCGAGCCGGTGATTGCCGATGCGGACGGCCAGGTACCGGACCTCTCCGCAGGCGCTTATGTGGAGCACGGCAGCCTGATTCATTCCGGCGAGTTTGACGGTCTCGACTTTGACGCGGCGTTCAATGCCATCGCTACACGCCTGGAGAAGCTCGGCCGTGGCGAAGTGAAGACCAACTACCGCCTGCGCGACTGGGGGGTGGCGCGTCAGCGTTACTGGGGCGCCCCGATTCCGGTCAAGTACGGTCCCGAGGGCCAGACCGTGCCGCTCTCCGACGAGGAGCTACCGGTCGCCCTGCCCATGGAAGTCACTGTCGATGCCACTGGCTCGCCACTCAAGCGTATGCCTGAGTTCTCCGACCTGGGCGATGGCTGGGTACGTGAGACCGATACCTTCGATACCTTCATGGAGTCCTCCTGGTACTTCGCACGCTTCTGCTGCGCCGATAACCATTCAGCGATGCTTGATGAGCGTGCCGACTACTGGCTACCCGTCGACCTCTACATCGGGGGTATTGAGCACGCCATCCTGCACCTGCTTTACGCGCGATTCTTCACCAAGCTGATGCGCGACCTGGGGCTCGTCAAGGTTGACGAACCCTTCCAGCGCTTGCTCACCCAAGGCATGGTAATAGCCGAAACCTTCTATCGCGACACGGCCAATGGCGGCAAGGAGTGGTTTAACCCCGCCGATGTCGAGGTGGTGCGCGACGAGAAAGGACGCCCGCTCAGCGCGGTGCTCGTCAGTGACGGTCAGCCGGTGGAGATGGGTGGCATCGAAAAGATGTCAAAGTCGAAGAACAACGGCATCGACCCCCAGTCGATGATCGACCGCTTCGGTGCAGACACCGTGCGTCTGTTCATGATGTTTGCCGCCCCGCCCGAGCAGTCACTGGAGTGGTCCGAAGCCGGTGTCGAAGGTGCCAGCCGCTTCCTCAAGCGCCTGTGGCGTCTGGTAAGCGAACACCTCGCTGCCGGGACGCCTGCAACGCTTGACCTGGCTAACCTAAGCGGTCCCCAGCGTGAGCTGCGGCGCAAGACCCATGAGACAATCCGCAAGGCCAGCGACGATATCGGCAGGCGCACTACCTTCAACACTGCCATTGCCGCCGTGATGGAGCTAAGCAATACGCTGTCCCGCTTCGACGACGCCTCGCCCCAGGGGCTGGCAGTGGCACGCGAAGCTGTCGAGGCGTGCGTGCTGTTGCTGGCACCGATCACACCCCACGTCTGCCACAGGCTATGGCGCGAGCTGGGCCATGCCGAACCCGCGATTGATGCCCCCTGGCCCCAGGTAGACACCGCTGCGCTTGAACGCGACACCATTGAGCTGTCAGTTCAAGTGAATGGCAAACTGCGGGCGCGTATCGAAGTGGCTGCCGATGCCAGCAAGGAAACTATCGAAGCCACCGCCTGCTCGGCCGAGAATGTCCGCCGCCACACGGAAGGCAAAACGCTGCGCAAAGTCATCGTGGTGCCGGGCAAGTTGGTCAATATTGTGGTCAGTTGATATCAGCGCATACATTTGTACCCAACAACGGGGGAAACATGCAGCGACGCACTTTCCTACACGCCGGCCTTGTTGCCGGCGCAGCCCTGACGCTGGCTGGCTGTGGTTTCCGCTTGCGCGGCTTTGATACGCCGGGCTTGGCGATTGCGGAGTTGGCTCTGGCCGGCAGCAACAGCGAGTTCTACCAGCTGACCGAGGAGCGCCTGACGCGAGCCGGCACTCAGGTGCACGACCGTGCGGCAATGATTCTAAATCTGGGGCCAGAGAACTTCCGCGAGCACCGCCTGAGCGTGCTCGAAAGCGGCCCCCAAGAGCATGAAATGCGTCTGACCGTACCGTACTCGGTACAGCGGCGTAGCGACAACGCCTATCTGATTGCCGAGCAGCGCCTGGAGGTTTCGACTCGCTTCACCCTCAGCGATGCCAACTTGCTGGCACAGGATGAGCTGCGCGAAGAGGCCCGGCGAGAACTGCGTGAAGAAGCCTTGCGGCGCCTGCTGGAACGCCTGCGTATCCTTTCACCATCATCCTGAACCACCTCTCCCGCATGCTGATGGAAATGCTGTAGTGAAAGTATTCGCCGACAAGTTGCCCGATGCGTTATCCAGCAAACTGCCGCCCGTCGTCATCGTCGCTGGTGAAGAGCCACTCCAGCATATGGAGGCTTGCGATGCGGTGCGTGCCGCTGCGCGTGAACACGGCATTGATGAGCGCGAAATCCTGCATGTGGAAGCCAATTTCGCCTGGGGGAGGCTGCGTGAGTCTGCGGCCAGCTTGTCGCTATTCGCCAGCCGCAAGCTGATCGAGTTACGCCTGGGCAACCATAATCTCGGTCAGGAGGGAGCAAAAGCACTGAAAGAGTACGCAGAAACCCCGGGGGCCCGTGACAACATGTTGCTGGTCAGCATGGGCAAGCTCGATTTTCGGCAACAGAAAAGCGCCTGGTTTCAAGCGTTGGACAAGCTCGGCCTGTTCGTCCCGGTTTGGCCGGTCGACATTTCGCGCCTCGGTTTCTGGCTACGCGACCGCGCAGCACGGTATAACCTCTCGCTCGACCTTGACGCGGCTCGCTTGCTGGGTGAGCGTACCGAAGGCAATCTGCTGGCTGCCGACCAGGAGTTGCAAAAACTTGCGTTGCTGGTGCCCCCTGGCAGCCATATCGGTCCGACGCAAATCGGCGGCGGGGTAGAAGACAGCGCCCGCTACGATGTATTTACCCTGGCCGACGCCTGCCTCAAGGGCGAACGCAGCCGTGCTTCACGCATCATTCACGGCCTGCACGGTGAGGGTGTCGAACCGCCTATTGTGTTGTGGGCACTGACACGCGAATTACGCACTTTGCTTTCCCTGCACCAACATCTTGAACAGGGCCAAAGCTTCGAACACGCCTGCAAGGCCCAGAAACCGGCCATTTTTGACAAGCGTCGTCCCGCCTATCAGCAAGCCATTGCCAGGCTTCCTGTCAAACGCCTGCACAAGTTGCTACTTTTTTCCCAGCGCCTGGATCTCGCTGTCAAAGGCTCTGCCGCACTGCCTCCCTGGGAAGCCCTGCATGACCTGGCACTGACACTGGCTGGTGGGCGTGGCTTGCTGGCGGAACTTTCCTCTTCTTATCGGCCGGGTTGATCACCCCCTTCCATGCTCCAAAGTCGTTAGTGCAAAGACATGAAATCACATTCTCTCTTGCTTATACTTACACGGCATCGCTAGAGTGGGTTAGCTCAAGCATACCCACTCAGTGAAGAATGCTGGATCATTCAAGAGCCGGAAGCTTTTCTCAAAGAAGAAGGAACAGAGCCATGCAAACATTCCGCCGTTTTCTCAGCCCCTTTCTGATTCTTGCCCTGGTACTTGGCAGTTTCACGGTTTCTGCTGCGCCATTGCCTGCCAGTGACTTGATCTCCACCCAGGCAGCACTCTCGGCCGAGAGTGCCGACGCCGACCGCGAGCGAATCCAGGAAATCCTCTCCCGTGCAGAAGTGCAGGAACAACTTATTGCACAGGGTGTCGATCTAGCCGAAGTGGAAGCCCGTGTCGCAGCCCTGTCGGCCGAAGAGGCACACCAGATGGCCGAGCAACTGGAGCAGCTGCCTGCCGGTGCCGGTGTTGTTGGAGCACTGCTGGTCGTCTTTATCGTCCTGCTAGTGACCGATATTCTGGGCCTGACCAACGTTTTCCCCTTTACTCGCTGATCGAGGACCGTCATGCAAGACGGTAGTATTGGTGGTTCCCTCAACGCCCGCTTAGCGGGCGTTGTGCTAGTAGCCCTCTGCCTGCTGTTGATCACTGGTTGTGCCGCCACTCCACGTCTGGCACCCGCCACCGAACAGGCACTGCCACGCCAGGCCATGGTCGAAAACGTGCCATTCCACGCACAAACCGACTATCAGTGCGGCCCTGCCTCGCTGGCCATGGTGCTCAACCACGCGGATATCGATGTTCCCATGGAGACACTGATTCCCCAAGTCTACTTGCCTGGACGGGAAGGCAGTGTACAGCCCGAAATGCTGGCGACGGCCAGACGCCATGGACGCATTCCCTATGTTCTCAACAACAGTTTTGACAGCTTGCTCAGCGAGATCGCTGCCGGCCATCCGGTGGTGGTGATGCAAAACCTGTCGTTACCCGCCTGGCCAATGTGGCACTACGCAGTAGCCATCGGCTACGATCTTGATAGAGAAGAGATGATTCTGCACAGTGGTGAAGAAGCGCAGCGCATTGAAGCCTTTCACCGCTTTGATGCCACCTGGGCACGCAGTGGGCGCTGGGCATTTGTGGCGTTACCACCAGGAACACTGCCTTCCACCGTTGGCGAGCGACGCGCCCTTGAAGCGATTGCCGCCTTCGAACAGGTTCAGGGACCGGTGGCCGCCTTACCCGCCTGGAAAGGCCTGGTCGAGCAGTTTCCCGCCTCCGGCATGGGCTACTTTGCCCTTGGCAATACCCGCTATGCCGCCGGAGACATACAAGGAGCGATCGTGGCGTTTCGCGCCGCAGTGGAGCGGCGCGAGGAACTGGGGCCCGCATGGCTGAACCTGGGTCTGCTGTTGGCGGCCCAGGATGAAACAAGCGAAGCGCGCCATGCCTTAAACCGGGCCGCGGCACTCCCCGGTTCCTGGCAAACACAAGCCAATGAGGCTCTATCCCGGTTGCCGTAAAGCATCAGCTATCAAAGTCATTGATATTATCAGCAGAGGGAGAAGAAAGCGTGAGCTACGAAATCCTCCTCAAGCGAGTCTACAGTCCCAGCGAAGCCGATGATGGAGCACGTGTGCTGGTCGATCGACTCTGGCCACGTGGTAAACGGCGCGAGAGCCTTGAATTGACGGACTGGTATCGGGACGCCTCCCCTTCAACCCTGCTACGCCGACAGCTACATCAAGGCGAAATCAGCCTGAGCGTCTTCGCCGCCCGCTACCGGGGCGAGCTGCGTGATCACCCCGAAAATCTCGTTCCGCTAATGCGCCATGCTCGCCGTGGCAAACTCACACTGCTTTCCGCATCGCGCAATCTTGATCAGAGTCATTTACCGGTACTGCGTCAGGCACTGATCGAAGCACTTCAGCAAGAAGACCTGGAAGATCTTGAACCTGCCTCTCCCCCCTGCTTTGCCCATCAGTTCAATCAAGAATAGCTAATGGAAACGCCGTAATTCGCTTGCGCAGCCATCTGTACAATACTGGCTTAGCGACGTGAGGCGTCGTAACCCAGATCAGCCCCTCTGCTGATATCGCTGGCGCGACGCTCGGCAGCCTTGCGCTTGCGATTCTCTTCTTCGCAAACTTCATCTTTTCCGCCGCAGATTTCACAGCCATCTTTCATGCCCAGTCGATTCAGCCCGCCACAGGAGCCGGCAATTGGACTACGGCCCATGATGATACCTACGGCCATCCCCGCCACCAGCAACAACATGACAACAAAAGCGATCAGAAATGTGGACATCCTTCGACTCCTTGCGACTAGCGCTCAAACCAGTGTTTGAGAGCCCTGCTATGGTAAATTTCAATTCCCGCTACTGTTTTGACAACAACTCTGGCAGCACTCTCCATCTCATTGGCCAACATCAGGACGTCACCCGGATCTGCCTCGACCAGCATTTCGGCCTGATAGTAAGCAGTACTGGCATCCGCAGCAATCACACTGACTGCAAGCGGTGACGCCAGGCTAACGAGTGGCACAGTGGCAGGGTCCACAAAGCGTTGGACCAGTGCGGCGTCTTGCAGGTGAACCTGCCGTGATGCCTCGGCTTCAGGCAACCCTACCTGGCCAAGCGATACACGCCAGCCACCCCCAGGTGGCACGCCATGGCCACGCAACACCCCGCCGACCTCTACCATTACCGCCTCAATACCGTCATGCGCTGCCAGGCGCTGGGCGAGACGGTCTACCGCAATAACCTGCAACCAGCGATCAATTCCTTGTCGCGCGGGCTTGGGCAATGCGAGGCCAAAGAGACGAAACGCAGTGGTATCGATATGTTCCAGATCACTGCGCAAACGCTCCAGAGCAGCTAGATCCTCTTGGATGCTGGCTTCCAGGATGGCGACCTGCGTGGTGTCGAGATCAGCATACAGAGTGACATGATATCCCGTCCCCAGCGCTGCACCCTGGATAAAGTAGGCATTTGACTGATCACGGCAGGCAGTAAGGAATATTGCTAGCACTACTGCTGCGAGCAGCGCCGGAAAAACAGGCCGGGCCGACTCAAGCAGAGCCGGCCCGGAATGTCGCCCAAGGGCGAGCGGGGTCATCCGCCAAAGTCATCCAACAGGATATTCTCTGGCTCCACCCCCAGATCAAGTAGCATCTTGATCACGGAGGCGTTCATCATCGGCGGCCCACACATGTAGTATTCGCAGTCCTCAGGAGCCGGATGGTCCTTGAGGTAATTCTCATACAACACATTGTGGATGAAGCCGGTCGGGCCTTCCCAGTTATCTTCGGGCTGCGGATCCGATAGCGCCAGATGCCATTCGAAGTTGTCATGCTCTTCGGCCAGCTGATCATACTCGTCGTTGTAGAACGTCTCGCGCCAGGAGCGCGCCCCGTACCAGAACGAGATCTTGCGCTTGGAGTTCAGGCGCTTGAGCTGGTCGAAGATATGGCTACGCATCGGCGCCATACCCGCCCCACCGCCGACGAAGACCATTTCGGCGTCGGTGTCCTTGGCAAAGAATTCGCCGAAGGGACCCATCACCGTGACCTTGTCGCCCGGTTTCAGATTGAAGACATAGGTCGACATCAGTCCCGGCGGATGATTGGTTCCGGGCGGTGGCGTGGCGATACGGATATTGAACTTGAGGATCCCCTTCTCTTCGGGGTAGTTCGCCATGGAGTAAGCGCGAATAACCTCTTCGTTTTGCTTGTGGGAAATGTTGAATAGCTCGAATTTTTCCCAGTCACCACGGTATTTCTCTTCGATATCAAAGTCAGAGAACTTGATATCGTAAGGAGGTGCGACAAGCTGCACATAACCACCAGCACGGAAAGCCACTTCCTCGCCTTCGGGAAGCTTGAGGTTCAGCTCCTTGATGAAAGTGGCAACGTTGGGGTTTGAAATAACCTCACACTCCCACTTCTTGACGCCGAAGATCTCCTCGGGCACTTCGATCTTCATATCCTGCTTGACCGGTACCTGGCAGGAGAGACGCCAGCCTTCTTTCTTTTCGCGCAGAGTGAAGTGAGACTCCTCGGTGGGCAGAATCGAGCCCCCGCCTTCCTCCACACGGCACTTGCACTGTGCGCAAGAACCACCACCTCCGCACGCGGACGAGAGGAAGACACCGTTGGCAGCGAGGGTATTCAGTAACTTGCCCCCCGCCTGGGTAGTGATGGTGTGTTCTGGGTCGCCATTGACCTCGATGGTCACGTCACCAGTGCTGACGAGCTTGCTGCGGGCGGCCAGGATCACCAGAACGAGGCCGATAACGACCACGGTGAACATGAACACACCGAGCAGGATGAGAGATGTTCCAACCATGTCGGTTTCCTATTTGCTGTGTAACCGGTTACCGGCGGCGCATACGCCGCCGGAACGCGCCTTAGAGCTGGATGCCGGAGAATGACATGAAGCCCAGCGACATCAGACCCACGGTAATGAAGGTGATGCCGAGCCCCTGCAGGCCAGCCGGCACATCGCTGTACTTGAGTTTCTCACGGATACCCGCCAGAGCGGTGATCGCAAGCGCCCAGCCCACACCGGCTCCTACCCCGTACACCACGGATTCACCGAAGTTGTAGCTACGCTCGACCATGAACAGTACACCGCCCATGATCGCGCAGTTCACGGTAATCAACGGCAAGAACACACCCAGGGCGTTGTAAAGTGCCGGCACGAACTTGTCGAGGAACATCTCCATGATCTGCACGACAGCCGCAATCACACCGATATAGGAAAGTAATCCCAGAAACGAGAGGTCTACATTCTCCATGCCGCTGACACCGGTCCAGGTCAGTGCACCGTCGGCGAGCAAGTAGGTATAAACCAGGTTATTAAGCGGCACAGTAACACCCAGTACCACAATGACCGCTATGCCAAGGCCAAAGGCTGCCGAGACCTTTTTGGAAATCGCGATAAAGGTACACATGCCCAGGAAGAAGGCCAGGGCCATGTTCTCGACGAAGATCGAGGCAACGAAGAGACTCAGATAGTGTTCCATATTACACGGCCTCCTTGGGTTCGGTGTTGGCCCTGATCTTGAACTCGTTGGCTTCCACCTGCTCGGGATAAGACGAGCGTAACGCCCAGATAATCAGACCAATGATGAAGAATGCCGATGGCGGCAACAGCAACAGGCCATTAGGTACGTACCAACCACCATCCTGCACGGTTTGGAGCACGGTGAAGCCAAATATGCTACCCGAGCCAAGCAGCTCCCGGAAGAAGCCCACGACCAGCAGAATGAAGGCGTATCCCAGCCCGTTGCCAACGCCATCCAGGAACGACAGCCCCGGAGTGTTTTGCATGGCGAAGCCTTCGGCACGCCCCATCACGATACAGTTGGTGATGATCAGGCCAACGAAGACCGAAAGCTGTTTGGACATCTCGTAGGCAAACGCCTTGAGAATCTGGTCTACCACGATAACCAGCGAGGCGATGATCACAACCTGCACGATCATGCGAATCGATGAAGGAATCTGGTGACGCAGCAACGAGATGAACAGGTTGGAGAATGCCGTCACCAATATCACGGCAATTCCCATCACCACGGACAGGCTCATGCTGGTAGTGATGGCCAACGCCGAACAGATGCCCAGCACCTGCAACGCAATGGGGTTGTTATTGAAGAGCGGTGTCGTCAGGACGCTCTTGGGAGTCAAAGCGGACATAGTCAGGCTCCTTAAGCTTCAGCTTCGAGTTCGACATCGGCTTCCTGAACCGCTTCGGGCTCGACGCCCTCGCGGAGTTGCGCCAGGTATCCACCGAAGCCTTCCGGACTCAGCCAGAACTGCAGCATATTGGTCACGCCGTTGGAGGTCAGGGTAGCACCCGACAAGCCATCAACCTGATGCTCGCCGCTGGCGGAGCCACGAGCCACACGAATCGCCGGCACTACACTCTCGGCATCCGAGAAGATCTTCTTGCCTTCCCACTGCGCCTGCCAACGCGGGTTGTTGATCTCCCCCCCCAGGCCCGGTGTTTCGCTGTGCTCGTAGAAGGTGATGCCAACGATGGTGTTGCCATCGCCTTCAATGGCCATGTAGCCACGCATCAGCCCCCAGAGCCCCTGACCACGCACCGGTAGAATGATCTGCTCAGGTGCTTCTTCGTCACCCACCAGATAAACGGTCGCGTAATTCTCGACACGACTCAGACCGGCGATATCAGTGTCACCCGAAAGGGTCCGGCCCGTGGCCGGGTCGCGTGCGGCCTGGAAGTGGTCAAAGGTTTCCGCGTCAAACTCGTCGGTATATTCACCGGTGCGCATATCGACAACACGCGGGGTAATCTCACCGAAAGCAGCCTCCACGTCCATGCCCGGCTCGTAAAGGTTGGCAACACGCAAGATGTTGGTCTTGCGGTCAAGCTCCTCATTGAGCTGCTGCATGGGTCTCAGTGTCACCGCAGCGGTGGAAACCACCACCGAACACACAAGACAGAGTGCGAACGCCACCATGAGAACCTTCTTGATGGAATCATTGCTCTGAGCCATCAGACAGTCTCCTCGGCCACCACACCAGTGCGCCGATTACGACGCTTGATGTTGGCCTGTACAAAGAAGTAATCGATCAGCGGCGCAAACAAGTTGGCGAACAGGATCGCCAGCATGATGCCTTCGGGGAATGCCGGGTTGACCACACGAATGAGCACCGTCATCACGCCGATAAGAATACCGAAGATGAGACGCCCCGGGTTGGTCATAGAGGCCGATACCGGGTCGGTGGCCATGAATACCATACCGAAAGCGAATCCGCCGACTACCAGATGCCAGTACCATGGCATCGCAAACATCGAGTTAGTGTCGGAACCTATCAGGTTGAACAACATGCTGGTCGCGATCAAGCCAATCATGCATCCGAGCATGATTCGCCATGAAGCAATCCTGGTCCACAGAAGTACAGCGGCACCGATAAAGATCGCCAGTGTCGAGACCTCACCCACTGAACCGGGCAAGAAACCGATAAAGGCATCCCACCAGCTATATTGGGAGCTGAGCGCGGCCATGTCCTCCTGAAACGCAATGGAGAGCGGTGTCGCACCAGTATAACCGTCTGCCGCCACCCATACGGCATCACCCGATATTTGCGCCGGATAGGCGAAGTAGAGGAAAGCACGACCGGTGAGAGCAGGATTGAGGAAGTTCTTGCCGGTGCCGCCAAAGATCTCCTTGCCAATCACCACGCCGAAGGTGATACCGAGTGCTACTTGCCATAGCGGAATTGTGGCCGGCAGGATCAAGGCATAGAGCACCGAGGTGACGAAGAAGCCCTCGTTGACCTCATGGCCGCGCTTGACGGCAAAAAGCACCTCCCAGAACCCACCAACAGCGAAGGTCACCAGGTAGATCGGCAGAAAGTAGGTAGCACCGAGCACGAAGTTGGCCCACAAGCTGTCCGGATTGTGGCCAGATGCCAGCGTCATCAGGATCGCTTCGCGCCAGCCGCCCATGGAGGCGTAGTCGCCGGCAATCGCCGTGTTAGCCTGCCAGCCGGCAGCCCACATACCGAAGAACATGGCCGGGAAGGTACACATCCACACGGTAATCATCATGCGCTTGAGGTCGATGCCGTCACGCACATGCGCTGTCGTCTTGGTTACACTCGGGGGTGAGTAAAAAATCGTATCCACCGCTTCGTAGAGCGGATACCACTTCTCGTACTTGCCACCCTTGTGAAAATGCGGCTCGAGATTGTCGAGTGTCTGTCGAATACCCATCATCAGGCCTCTTTCTCGATCATGGTGAGGTTGTCACGCAGGATGGGACCGTATTCGTACTTGCCCGGGCACACATAGGTGCACAGCGCCAGGTCCTCTTCATCCAGCTCCAGACACCCGAGCTGCATGGCCATCTCGATGTCACCGACAATCAACGAGCGCAGCAGCTGGGTTGACATTATGTCTAGCGGCATCACGCTCTCATAGGCGCCCACCGGCACCATGGCGCGCTCGGAGCCATTGGTGGAGGTGTTTGGCGCATAGTTGGTGAGCCCCATGAACTTCGACAGATAGATCCCCAGTACAGAGTGGCGATCCGTCCCTACTGACAGCCAGCCCATGAAGGCACGCTTGTTGCCTTCTTCAAGCAAGCTGATCTGATTGTGAAAGCGTCCTAAATAACGCAAGCCGCCTTCCGCAGTGAAACCGGAGAATACCGAACCCGAAATTACCCGCGTATCTTCTGGCTGGAGAATCTCTCCTGCCAGTAGTTCCTCAGTACTGGCACCGATACGGGTGCGCAACAAGCGCGGTTTTTCAGCCCTGGGCCCCCCTACGGCCACCACCCGGCTGACATCCAGGCGGCCTTCGGAGAACAGCTTGCCGTAAGCGATTACATCTTGATAGCCGATGTGCCAGACACGGCGCTGCATACCAACCGGTGACAGGAAGTGTATATGGGTACCGACCAGG
Organism: Candidatus Halomonas stercoripullorum; assembly: GCA_019114645.1. Classification (GTDB taxonomy): domain Bacteria; phylum Pseudomonadota; class Gammaproteobacteria; order Pseudomonadales; family Halomonadaceae; genus Halomonas; species Halomonas stercoripullorum. Next base: position 6,113 of record DXFC01000104.1, on the reverse strand, counting down.
CCGGCCGGATGCGGCCCGCCAAAAGTTTCCACCTGGACACCCGCCACATTGCCGCCGGGGATGGCAGCATCAGGCGCGGTACATAAGTAGACTTTGCCTGGGGTCAGGCGTGTCAGCACCTTGAGGCCGTCCTCGAAAGCTTCAACCTGCTCGTTGATGATGTCAGCAGGGTCGGCACTCAGTGGATGGGTATCGATAGCAGTGACAAAAATGTCCACAGGCTCACTGTCGATAGCCGGAGTGCGGGAGAAAGGACGAGTACGTAGCGCCGTCCATAGCCCTGACTCGACCAACTGATCCACGACGGTCTGACGGTCCAGGGCTTCAAGCTTGTCACGTCCGTGAGCTGTAAACTCCACAGCCTCCTCGGCGTCATCAACCTGTATTACCACCGAAAGCAGCTTACGTTTTTCACCACGATTAATAGCAACAACTTCGCCAGCCGCCGGCGCAGTAAAGCGCACACCGTCATTTTTCTTATCGGTAAAGAGGAGCTGGCCCAGCTTCACCTTATCCCCTTCCTTGACCTCCATGGTCGGCTTCATGCCGGCATAGTCGGTACCCAGGATGGCCACGTGACGCACAGAGCGCGCACCCTCGATGCGCGGCTCGGGCGCCCCCATGATGGGGAGATCCAGGCCTTTCTTGACTTCGATCATAGTCTCGCCCAGTTGATGGAACGGCAATACAAAACAAAAGGGTTCGAATGGATTCGAATGCTTTTGAGTCAGTATGTTACCAGTCAGGTCCGAAGCACTTCGGACCACCCAGAAAAATCCACCGTATTATAAAGACAAGAGCGACCAAAGGCCACACGGCCTAAGGTCGCAAAAGGAGGATAAACCGGGTTAAGAATCGGGCTCTTGAGGCGTAACCGGAGGGGAAAAACCGGTCTCCCGGCCCTTGCGGCCGGGAAGTATTGCGCGAAGCCTTATGCCTGAGCGCGGGGCAGCTTGAGGAAGTTGACGTTAGAGATGTGCTGCAACATGCGCACTACCTGGCAGCTGTAGCCAAATTCGTTGTCATACCAGACATAGAGCACCACCTGTTTGCCACTGGCAATGGTGGCCTTGGCATCGACGATACCGGCATGGCGATTGCCAACGAAGTCGGACGACACCACCTCGGGCGAATCCACATAGTCGATCTGCTTCTGGAAGGGCGAGTCGAGCGACATGTGACGCAGGTAGTCGTTAAGCGCCTCGGCATCGGTTTCGCTGCCCAGCGTCAGGTTGAGGATCGCCATGGAGACGTTGGGTATCGGTACGCGAATGGCATTACCGGTCAGCTTGCCGGCAAGCTCCGGCAGGGCCTTGGCCACGGCCTTGGCGGCACCGGTTTCGGTCAACACCATGTTCAGCGGTGCGCTACGCCCACGGCGGTCGCCCTTGTGATAGTTGTCGATCAGGTTCTGGTCGTTGGTATACGCGTGTACCGTCTCGACGTGGCCACACTCGATACCGAACTTGTCGTTAAGCACCTTGAGTACCGGCACAATGGCGTTGGTGGTACAAGAAGCCGCTGACAAAATATTGTCGTTCTCGGTAATGTCATCGTGGTTGATACCGAAGACGATATTCTTGATATCCCCCTTGCCGGGAGCCGTAAGCAGTGCCTTGGAGACGCCTTTGCAGGCCAGGTGCTGGCCCAGCCCCGCCTCATCACGCCAGATACCGGTGTTATCCACCACCACGGCATTGTCGATACCGTAGGCGGTGTAATCGATATCCGTTGGCTGGTCGGCATAGATGACCTGGATGACGTTGCCGTTGGCAGTGATGGTACGCGCCTCAGTGTCGACACTGATCGTACCGTCGAACGGACCATGCACGGAGTCGCGACGCAGCAGGCTGGCCCGCTTCTCCAGATCCTTGGCGATATCCCCACGGCCACGCACCACAATGGCACGCAGGCGCAGCAGGTTGCCACCCCCCGCTTTCTCTACTAGCACCCGCGCCAGCAGCCGACCAATACGTCCAAAGCCGTACAGCACCACATCCTTGGAGCGACCATTACTGCCGTCGGGTTCGTGCCGATCAACAATTTCAGCCAGCTCTTCACGCAAAAATGCCTTGGCATCACCGCCGCCCCGCTTCTTGAAGGCCACCCCCAGCTTGCCCACATCAACGTGGGCCGGGCCCAGGTTGAGCTCGGCCATGGCCTGAACCAGCGGCAGGGTGTCCTGCACCGAGAGTTCGGTACCCTCGACTTTTCTGACGAAGCGATGGTCTTTCAGAATGCGGATGACCGAGCGATTGAACAACGAGCGCCCATAGAGTGTGGTAACCACGTTGTTGTGGCGATACAGGCTGCCGATCAACGGGATCATCTGTTCGGCAAGCGCCTGGTTATCGTGCCATTCCTGAAAGACGGTATCGAGGGATTGCTGACTCACGTGAAGCCTCTCTAAAGAATCGGAAAATACCATTCCATTATCGTGTGCTTCCCACAAAGGGGCAATCGCTGGTTGGTCGCACTCACTGTAGGGGGATTACACAAATCCTCTTTTGACTACAAGCTTGCCCTGGGCTGCTATCATTCTCACCCCTTCAGGAAACGTCTCGACGATCATGCTCCGATTTTCCCCACTCGATCCGCCCCGCCCGACGGGAACACGCGAAACACTCTTTTGGCAGTTGCCACCCGGCAGTGCCGCCGCCCTACTCCTGGCCCAACTGGCCAGCGATGCGCCACTGCTGGTGATCACGCCAGACACCGCTGCCGCACAACGGCTGGAAGGCGATCTAAGCTTTTTTGCCCAGGTTCCGGTGATGCCCTTCCCCGACTGGGAAACGCTGCCCTATGACAGCTTTTCACCTCACCAGGACATCATTTCCGAACGGCTACGCACCTTGCGCCGACTCCAGGATGGCGAACACGGCATTGTACTGGTGTCGATCAACACCCTGATGCAGCGCTTGCCGCCGGTCGCCTATATCGCTGGCCGGGTGATGACCCTGAAAGTGGGCATGCAGCTGGATCGTGAAGGTTTTCGCAACGCCCTTTCCCGTGCCGGCTACCGCGCGGTCGAAACCGTCTATGAACCAGGCGAATATGCATTGCGTGGCGCCCTGATCGACCTTTATCCGATGGGAAGTGACGGACCGCTACGTATCGACCTGTTCGACGACGAAATCGACAGTCTACGTAGCTTCGACCCTGATACCCAACGCAGCCAGGATAAGATCAAGCGTATCGAACTGCTGCCGGCACATGAGTACTCACTCTCTGCCAGCGCTATCGCCCGGTTCCGTGAAGGCTTCGAAACCCTGTTCGATGTTGATCCACGCCAGTGCCCGCTCTATGTCGACGCACTGAAGGGAATCCCCTCCCCGGGTCTGGAACAATACCTGCCACTGTTCTTCGAAGAGACTGCCACACTATTTGATCATCTGGCTTCGAGTACCCGTGTGGCGCTACTCCCCGGGTTATTTGATGCCGCCGAACATCACTGGGCGGCCATCGAGAGTCGTTACGACAATCTTGGCGTCGACCCGACACGGCCATTACTGCCGCCACAACGCGCCTTTCTGCCGGTAAATGAACTATTTGCCGCCATCAAGGCACACCCTCGAGTCGAGCTGACCCGGGACGACGGGCACGAGCATGCCCAGGAAGCGGCGACACACAGACTGCCTGAAGTCGCCATTAACGCCCGCGCCAAGCAGCCTTTGGCCGCCCTGGAGCATTTTCTTGACACCCGCGCCACTCGGGTACTGTTCGTGGCCGAGTCACGGGGACGGCGCGAGGCACTGGAAGAAACCCTGGCACCACTACACCTCGACCTGACCCATACTGACTCCTTTCACGCCTTTCGGCACGGGACTGCCCCTCTTGCGATTAGCGAAGGCGAACTCGGCTCGGGGTTATGGCTGGAACAGCCCGACATTGCCGTCATTACCGAAACGGAACTGTTCGGCGACGTGGTTCGCCAGAGTCGCCGCCGGGAGAAAGCAACAGACACCAACGAGTTGGCCATTCGCCACCTCGCCGAACTGAAACCTAACGCTCCTGTGGTTCATCAGACCCACGGTGTCGGGCGCTATCGCGGCCTTGAGCGACTGGAAGCCGGTGGCCAGGCGGCGGAGTTCGTCGCTCTGGAGTATGCCGATGAAGCCAAGTTGTACGTTCCGGTGGACAACCTCCACCTGATCTCGCGCTATGCCGGTGCCGACGACGAACTGGCCCCACTGCACCGGCTTGGCTCCGAACAGTGGGACAAGGCCCGGCGCAAGGCGGCAGAGAAGATTCGCGATACCGCTGCCGAGCTACTCGATGTCTATGCCCGTCGCGAGTCACGCGAAGGCTTCGCCTGCGCTCCGCCCGATGCGGAATATGCCCGCTTTGCCGCCAACTTCCCGTTCGAAGAGACCCCCGACCAACGTGCCGCCATTGCCGCGGTAATCGGCGACATGACGGCTGCCCGCCCCATGGACCGCGTGGTCTGCGGTGATGTCGGCTTCGGCAAGACGGAAGTTGCCATGCGCGCCGCCTTTCTTGCCGTACACTCGGGGCGTCAGGTGGTGGTGCTGGTACCCACCACCCTGCTCGCCCGTCAGCATTACGAGAATTTCCGTGACCGCTTCGCCGATACGGCGGTGCAGATCGAGTTGGTCTCGCGCTTTACTGCCGGCAAGGGCCAGGCCGCCGCTCTCAAACGTATCGAGAGCGGCCAGGCCGATATCGTGATCGGCACCCACAAACTGCTGTCCAAATCGGTCCAGCTGCCCAATATGGGACTGTTGATCATCGATGAGGAACATCGTTTCGGTGTAGCGCAGAAAGAGCGTCTCAAGGAGCTGCGGGCCGAGATCGATATCCTGACCCTCACTGCCACACCCATACCGCGAACGCTGAACATGGCCATGAGCGGCATTCGCGACCTGTCGATCATCGCCACACCGCCGGCACGGCGCTTATCGGTGAAGACCTTTGTGCAACAGCGCGACGAAGCGATTATCAAGGAAGCACTGCTGCGCGAGATTCTGCGCGGTGGCCAAGTCTATTACCTGCATAACGAAGTCAAGACCATCGAGAGCGCCGCCGAAACGATCCGCGAGCTGGTCCCCGAGGCCCGCGTGGCTGTCGCCCATGGACAGCTGCCCGAACGGGCCCTTGAGCGGGTGATGTCGGACTTCTATCACAAGCGTTACAACGTGCTTGTCTGTTCTACCATCATCGAAACCGGCATCGACGTACCCAGCGCCAACACCATTATCATTGAGCGCGCCGACAAGTTCGGCCTGGCCCAGTTGCATCAGCTGCGCGGACGTGTCGGACGTAGTCATCATCAGGCCTACGCCTATCTGCTGGCACCGCCGCCGCGGGCACTGTCCAAGGATGCCATCAAGCGCCTTGAAGCCATTGGGGCCGCCGACGATCTGGGCGCCGGCTTTACCCTCGCCAGCCACGATATGGAGATCCGCGGCGCCGGTGAGCTGCTCGGCGAAGAGCAGAGCGGGCAGATGGAAGCCATCGGTTACACCCTGTACATGGAGATGCTGGACCGTGCAGTCGCTGCAATACGTGCCGGCAAAACTCCCAACATCGAGGCCCCGCTAAGCGCCGGCGTCGAGATCAGCCTCAACCTGCCGGCCCTGATTCCCGACGACTACCTGCCCGACGTCCAGCAGCGCCTGGTCATGTATAAGCGCATTGCCAGCGCCGCCGACGAAGCCGAACTGAAAGAGTTGCAGGTCGAGATGATCGACCGTTTCGGACTGCTGCCGGAGCCGGTCAAAACCTTGATGCGTCAGACCCGGCTGCGCCAGCGGGCCGAACGTCTGGGCATCGTGCGCCTGGAAGCCGGCGCGACACGAGGCCGGGTCATTTTCGGCGGCGCAACGCATGTCGATCCACTGACTCTGGTACAACTGATCCAGGCGGAACCGCAACGCTATCGGCTCGATGGCGCCGACACCTTACGCTTCGAAGCACAAATGGAAAACACCGAGACTCGCTTCCAGTTCGTGGAGCAGCTACTTGGTACACTCAACCACAAGGCCCAGGCCGCCTGAATCGGTCTGGCACTGCTATTTCGTCACAGCAAGGACGCTATACTATGCGCAACTGTCACACGATATTTCATGAGAGCACGACACCGATGAAGAACA
>DXFC01000103.1 GCA_019114645.1 Candidatus Halomonas stercoripullorum | reverse complement strand
CTCGCCGACATGCTGGGCGTTCAGGTGGATCGTCCTGCAGTACTTGAGACAACGGCACTGGGTGCGGCTTACATGGCCGGCCTGCGATTTGGCTGGTACCGCAACATGGATGAAATTGCCGAACTGTGGCGCTGTGAGCGTAGTTTTGTGCCGAGCATGCCGGAAGCGGAGCGGGAGCGTCTCTATCAGGGTTGGCTTGATGCCGTGGATCGCGTAAAAAGCCATCCTTGATGCTTGCAAAGTGCCGTAATATCGGTAAGATACGCATCCGTTGTCACGCTTAAACGCTGCACGCAGGACCATAGCTCAGTTGGTTAGAGCGCCACGTTGACATCGTGGAGGTCGGCGGTTCGAATCCGCCTGGTCCTACCAGATAGCAAAACGCCCCGAGATAACCTAATCTCGGGGCGTTTTTCATGCTTGGCTTTTACTTCCAGCCAGGTACCGCACCGCCATCAAACAGTTCCAGTGCCTTCTCGGCGACTTCGTCGCTTTGGTAGGCCGAAACGAGCTGCTGAATCTCTTCGCGCTCGACATCATCGGCACGCACGGCGATCAGGTTGACATAGGGCGACTCGGGGCCCTCCTTGATCAAGGCATCATCCAGGTGCAAGCCGGCTGGCTGGGCGAAGGTGTTGTTGATGAAGGCCAGGTCAACGTCGGCCAGTACCCGTGGCAACTGCGCCGCTTCGATTTCACGGAAGCTGAAGTTGTTGGGGTTGTCGATCACGTTCACTGGCGTGGCTTCCAGATTCTCGGGGTCGTCCAGCTCGATCAGGCCGGCGTTGTGCATGAGAATCATGGCACGGCCGCCGTTGGTGGGATCGTTGGGTAGGGCGATGAGTGCTTCTTCGGGTAGCTCCTCGATGCTGTCGTAGCGTTCGGAGTAGGCGCCGATCGGGTAGACAAAGGTGTAGCCCGCTACCGCCAAATCATAGCCGCGGTCGTTGATCATGCTCTGCAGGTAGGGCTCATGCTGGAAAGCATTGGCATCCAGACTACCATCGGCCAGTGCCGCATTGGGCGAGACGTAATCGGTAAATTCGATGATTTCAACTTCGAGATCATAGCGCTCGCGGGCAATCTGTACTGCGACCTCCATGACTTCCGACTCGGGGCCGGACATGGTGCCAACCTTGATCGAGCGAACTTCAGCGGCGTCATCGCCATTACCGCAACCGGCTATTAGAACGGCACCAGCCAGTGTCGCGGCACCGAACAGGCGGGGCAGGGTGATTTGCATTTGGGTTTTCTCCTTATTGGGTAACATGGCTTACTTACGATCCGACTTGCGTACCAGATAATCCCCCAGGCTCTGAAAGCCCTGCACCATGACTACGAGAATCACCACAGTGATGAGCATGACAGTGGGGTTGAAACGGTTGTATCCATAACGAATACCCAGATCGCCGAGGCCACCACCCCCCACAGCACCGGCCATGGCGGAGTAACTGACCAGCGTCACCACGGTAATCGTCAGGCCGGTGATGATACCCCCGCGAGCTTCAGGTAGCAGTACCTTGGTGACGATCTGGTATGGCTTGGCGCCCATGGATTGTGCGGCTTCGATCAAACCGGGTGGAATCTCATTGAGTGCGCTTTCGACCAGGCGTGCCACAAAGGGTATGGCGGCAATTGTCAGCGGCACAATGGCGGCGTTGGTGCCGATCGAGGTACCGGCCACCATGCGCGTGAAGGGTATGATGGCCACCATCAGGATAATGAACGGAATCGAGCGGCCAATATTGGTGACGATGCCGAGCACTTGGTTGAGCGCGGCTTGTGGCAGGATCTGTCCCGGTCGTGTGACGTAGAGCAGCACGCCCAGCGGCACGCCAAACAAGGCCGAGACAACACTGGAAATGCCGACCATATAGAGCGTATCCAGGGTGGCCTGCAGAATCAGATTAATCATTGCGCTGGACATGGCCGAGTACCTCCACATTCAGATCATGGGTTTCGAGGTAGTCGATCGCGCGCTGCGTCTGCTCATTGTCGCCGAGCAACTCCGCGATCATCAGCCCTAGCGTACGGTCCTGAATCGATTCCACTTTGGCTTGAAGGATGCTGACATCAACACCACACTCCCGCGCCAGGCGTGAGATCAGGGGCGTTGAAACCGCATCGCCGGAGAAGGCCAGGCGTACCACAGGATGGGTGCGCTCGCCTGGCTCGACTTCGAGGCGCTCCACCAGGGCCTTGGGCGGCTCCAGTTGGAGAAAGTCATTAAGAAACTCGCGGCCCAGCTGTGTGCGTGGTGCGGTGAAGAAATCACCCACCTCGGCTTCCTCGACCAGCTCGCCACCCGAAATCAGGCTAACCCGATGGCAGATCGACTTGACCACTTCCATTTCGTGAGTAATGAGCAGAATGGTCAGGCCCAACTGCTGGTTGATGTCGCGCAGCAGAGTCAGGATGGAGCTGGTGGTTTGAGGGTCGAGTGCGGAGGTGGCCTCGTCGCACAGCAGTACCCGAGGCTCACTGGCCAGCGCCCGGGCGATAGCCACGCGCTGCTTCTGACCACCGGAGAGCTGGGCCGGATACTGGTTGGCTTTGTCAGTGAGTCCGGTCAGCTCCAGCAGGGGCATCACCCGTTCACGGATGACGGCGCGCTTCTTGCCCATCAGCTCCAGGGGCAGGGCGATATTGTCGTAGACATTGCGCGTGGTCAGCAAATTGAAGTGCTGGAAGATCATGCCGATCCGGTGGCGGGCCTGGTTAAGTTGGGCGGAGGAGAGCCCGGTCATTTCCTGGCCATCCACGACCACACTGCCGCTGGTGGGGCGTTCAAGTAGATTAACGCAGCGAATCAGGGTTGATTTGCCGGCACCGGACAGGCCGATGACACCATGGATACTGCCCGGGGGAACATGAAAGTCGACATTCTTGAGCGCTTCAATGACTCTCGGTGTGTCTGTCGCAGAGGCATCGCTTTCAGCCGCATGGTTTTTGCGGTGCGAAGCGAATGGCAGACGGCCTTTGGGGGCGTTGAGATAGTAGGTTTTCGAGACGTTGCGTAACGTGATCATCTGGCTTCCTGAGCAGGCTGCCCCAGCAGGGCGGGCGCAGCACTGGCCAGCACCCTTTTAGCTGCACTTCATGCTGACGAATCAGGATCGAAGACCCTGTACGCCTGCCGGCATGGGCGCCCGCAATCCGGGGGCAAATCGGCGCCTTAATATGATTCGGCATCTTAAGAAGAACGGCATATCATGTCAATTTACCGTATTGGACAGTAGTGGGCCCAAAGGCGGCAATGGACGTTAGGCTGCCAAGTTCTTACACTGCCAGCCCTATCTTTTTTCGGCTGCGGGAAGTTCCAGGAGACGCCATGTTTACAGGCATTGTTCAGGGGGTGGCCGAAATTGTCGCCATTCATGAGGCGGAGGAGTTTCGTACTCATGTGGTGGCACTGCCCGAAGCGTTGCGCCACGGGCTCGAGCCGGGGGCGTCGGTGGCCCATAATGGCGTATGCTTAACCGTGACGCGGATCGAGGATGAACGGGTCAGTTTCGACTTGATGCGCGAGACGCTAAGAATTACCAACCTTGGCAAGCTACGCGAAGGCGACCAGGTCAATATCGAGCGTGCTGCCCGCTTTGGCGACGAGATTGGCGGTCACGCCATGTCCGGTCATGTCATGGCGATGGCGGAGCTGGTAGAGCTGGATGAAGCACCTCATAATCGTCGGCTGTGGTTCGAAGTGCCTCCCGAATTAGGTCGTTTTCTGTTCGACAAAGGGTATATCGGTGTGGACGGCATCAGCCTGACCATCGGGGCCGTGAAGCAGGGTGATGCCGGTGCAGCGCCACGCTTCTGCGTCGATCTGATCCCCGAAACGCTGCAGCGGACCACCCTGGGGGATCGTGCTCCCGGAGATTGGGTGAATATCGAGATCGACCCGCAAACCCAGGCGGTAGTCGAGACGGTGGAGCGGGTACTGGCTGGCCGTGAGCAGTAATCAAGCATACTTGACCGCTCCGTCAAGAATGCGTTGGCTAGAGTGTTGGCGCGTTGTCGCGATTTTGCTTATACAGATCGAACTCAAGCCGCATGCGGTGCGCTAGGCAGTCACTCGCATCACAGGTCGCCTTTGGGTACCATGTGCGGCTTTTCTCGCCCCGGCCGATTCTGCCGCCCCGTTTTTAGGCAGGGTTAC
>DXFC01000102.1 GCA_019114645.1 Candidatus Halomonas stercoripullorum | reverse complement strand
TTCCGGTCTGCAGGTATTCGCCCAGAACGTCGAAACCGTGGAGCGCCTGACCCACTACGTACGCGACCCACGTGCCGGTTATCGCAAGACACTCGACGTACTGGCCCACGCCAAACGTTACCGCCCCGATGTCCTGACCAAAACCAGCCTGATGCTGGGGCTGGGCGAGACCGACGAGGAAATCCTCGCCACTCTGGATGATCTACGGGCCATCAATGTCGATATCGTGACTCTTGGGCAGTATCTACGGCCGACACGTAACCACTTGCCGGTAGAACGCTGGGTGACACCCGAGGAGTTCGAGCGCTATCGGCAGCTCGGATTGGAGAAGGGCTTCATGGAAGTGGCCGCCGGTCCCCTGGTGCGCTCCAGCTACCGTGCCGACCGGGTGTTCGAGAAGAACAACCTGGGCCTCGCCGCTCCTGCGAAAATCCCCGGCCAGACACCGGATCCCAACCGTATCCAGGTCATTGATGTGGGTTGACATAAGCCATTCCACTACGCAAAGAGGCGGCCATAAAGCCGCCTCTTTGCGTTCAAGAACAGGATTTCAGGCAACTTCGTTGCCACTGGAGCCGCTTGTCATGTAACCGCGACTCGTGTCGCAGTTTCAAGCTCACGCCCCAGTTGCTGTGCCAGGCACCGGGCCAGTTGCAGGCCTACCTCTGCCGCCTCTGGCGGCTCGTTCACCAGATCCGCTAGGCGCGTCATGCGCATGCCCGCATAACCACACGGGTTGATACGCTGGAAGGGGGCAAGATCAGCATCAACATTAAGTGCCACACCGTGATAGCTGGCACCACGCCGAATGCGCAAGCCCAGCGATGCGATCTTGTCGTCACCGACATAAACGCCGGGCGCATCCGGCCTCGCCTGCGCTTCGATACCGTAACCGGCAAGCACCTCCACCACTGCCTGTTCAATTGCCGTGACCAGCTCGCGCACACCCAGGCGCCGGCGCCGCACATCAAGTAGTGGATAAAGCACGACTTGCCCCGGTCCGTGATACGTCACTTGGCCACCACGATCCGTCTGGATTACAGGAATATCCCCCGGCATAAGCAGATGCTCGGCCTTGCCCGCCTGCCCTTGAGTGAAGACCGGTGTATGCTCCACCAGCCAGAACTGATCCGGTGTACTATCGCCACGTGTATCGGTAAGGTCACGCATTGCCTGCCAGACCGGCAAGTAGTCCCGACGTCCCAGTGTCTTGAGCTGGATCGGTGCTGGGTGATGCGCTTGGCTATCGGTCATCACACGACCATATGCACACGGCCGGTCGCCTTGAGCTCTTCGAAGAGGGCCTTGAGCTGCTCCTCACCGGTAGCACGAAGGGTAAGGCGTACCGAAACAAAACGCGCATTACGGCTCGGCACCACCTCGATAGCCGTGGCATCGAAATTCGCGTCATGCCGCGTCACCACCTGACACACTACGGCGGTAAAGTCCTCACCGGCATCGCCTACCACCTTGATGGGATAGTCGCAGGGAAACTCGATGGTCGGCGCTGTCGTCGGGTTATTCGCCGAAGCACGGCGCAGGTCTCGCAACTTGCTGTCTGACATGATTTAGCTCTGGAAACAGTCGATTTCCGACTATGTTACTCAAGGAAAGCTGGGTCGACCAACAGGCTCAGAACCAGCCGCTCAGCAGGTTGGTGAAAAAACGCCGCACCTGATCGAACAATCGCTTGAATAGTCCCCCCTCTTCAATTGACTCCAGTGCCACTAATGCCTGCTCACCCACCACCTCGTCACCCAGGCGCACTTCCAGGGTACCGACCCGGTCACCCAGAGCAATCGGCGCAGAGAGGTCCTGCCCGATATCGAGGCGCGCGGTGAGCTCCTGATTGCGTGCACGGGGCAGCGTCATGACCACATCACGATCGACCCCAACGCGAAGCTCATTTTCGGCACCGCCCCAGATACGCGGCGTATTGAGTACTGCCCCCTGGTCATAAAGCTTGAGCGTTTCGTAATAGCGGAAACCATAGCTGAGCAGCTTCTGGGTCTCCTGGGCTCGCGCCTCCTCGGAGCTGGTACCCATCACTACCGAAATCAGGCGCATCTCGTCGCGCTTGGCCGACGCCACCAGGCCATAACCGGCTTCCGTGGTCCAGCCGGTCTTGAGGCCATCGACGCTCGAATCACGCCACAACAGGCGATTCCGGTTAGGCTGGTTGATATCGTTGTAGGTGAAGTTCTTCTCGGAGTAAACGGCATAATGCTCGGGGTAGTCATTGATGATATAGCGTGAGAGCAGCGCCATGTCCCGAGCCGAAGAGTACTGCTCGGGATGCGGCAAACCGGTGGCGTTGGCGAAATTGGTATTGTGCAGTCCTAATCGCGTGGCATGCTGGTTCATCAAATCGGCAAAAGGTGCTTCACCACCCGCCAAGTGCTCGGCAACGGCAACGCTGGCATCGTTACCTGAAGCAATGATGATCCCATACAGCAAGTCACGAATACTGACCTCGGTATTGACCTCAATAAACATTTTGGAACCACCAGTACGCCAGGCGTTCTCACTGACACGCACCGTATCGTCCAGGCTGATGTTCCCGCGATCCAGTTCACGCTCGACCAGATAAGCCGTCATCAGCTTGGTCAGGCTGGCGGGGGGTAAACGCTCGTCGGCATTGTGCTCCACCAACACCCGGCCACTATCGGCATCCATCAGAATCCAGGATTTGGCAGCGATCTGCGGCGCCGCTGGAATCATGGCCTGGGGGGCCGGTACCGGCACCGCTTGCGCCAGAACCTGAGGCGCACCCAACAACAATACCGGCACCAGCAAGACAAGCAGCCGTGAACGGAGACAGGGGAACAATAATCGCTTTGACATGACTCTCATCGCTAATCGATAAAGGACGGGGAAAAGGTTCCGCTTCAATCGGCACCGTTGACAATAAAACTTTGTTCAAAGCCGGCCTGGCGTAGTGCATCGCGCACAGACCCGGCCATACCCGCGTGGGCTAATGGACCCACCTGCACACGGTACATGCCGGCCCTATCCGCGACACGCACAGGATGCGATAACTTCCCTTGCAGACGCGTCTGCAGGGCCCGGGCACTCTCTGCCGAACCCAATGCCGCCACCTGGAGGAAAACCGGGGACTCACCCTCACCCGTCACGCCAGTGCCGGCAGCAGGAGACGAGGCAGGTGCCGCCCTCGTTGCGGAAACCGCAGCCGGGGTTATTGCCTCTGCGGTATCAGTCTCTGGTGCCTGGGTAACGGCTGGGCGTTGGACAACGGCAGCAGGCTGCTGGTTCGCTTGGCCATTGGCATTTTCTGCCAGCCAGTGCTGCGGGTCGATGGCCTCGACCTTGACCCTGCCGGTGCCGCGTTCGAGGATATCGAGCCTGGCCGCAGCCGCATAGGAGAGGTCGATTTCACGGTCGCTATGGAACGGACCACGATCATTGACCCGGACGATGACTGACCGGCCATTATCGAGGCTCGTGACCCGCACATAACTCGGTAGCGGCAGCGAGCGATGTGCTGCCGTCATCTTGTACATATCGTAGATTTCGCCGTTGGAAGTGGCGTAACCATGAAACTTCTCGCCATACCAGGAGGCGTTACCTTGCTGGGCATAGCCACGCGCCTCCGGCAGCACCCGATAGCTCTTGCCCCACACCTCATAGACAGGACGGTTCCCCCCCCGCGATAACGGCTCCACCCGGGGGACTGCATCGGGAATCTCGCTCACGTCAGGCGGGTTGACCGGGTAGGCATCCCCGCTCATGACATAGCGTTCACCGCTGGCCGACAGCGTGGCAGACACCGAGGAGGCTCCCTCTCCTGACGCAACCGGGGCTTGACTCTTGCCGGCACACCCGGCCAGCAGCGCTGTCAGCAACAGTGCAGTGATCGTGTATCCATTCATCGCCCGTACCCTTTCAAGATGTCGACTCCGACTCGACAGTGCCGGAAGTCGGTGCGGTACCTTCAGTTGAATAAGCCTGCGCGATTGCCTCGGCCAGCTCGGTTACCGCCATGGCATAAAGGTGGCTATGGTTATAGCGTGTGATGACATAAAAGTTCTCGAAACCCAAGCGATAACGCCAGCTCGACGCATCCCTTTCCAGCGCCAGTGGAACCACCTTGGTGCTATCCCCGAGCACAGACGCAGCGGTAATACCCGCCTGCTCCAGCTCTCTCACCTCGGCATAAGGCGGCTGTGTGCGGTTGAAATCAACCGCAGAAGGCGGTGAATCAGGCCCCTCGGCCTCGGCATAGATCGGCTCACCGGGGCGCCAGCGATGCTCGGCGAAGTAGTTCGCCACGCTGCCAATGGCGTCTACCGGATTGGTCCACAGGTCACGTACTCCATCACCATCAAAATCCACCGCATAGGCGCGATAGCTGGTAGGAATGAACTGCGGATATCCCATGGCACCGGCATATGAGCCCTTCAGGCTACCGGGATCCACTTCCTGTTCCCAGGCGATTTCAAGGAAAGCGGCCAGCTCACCACGGAAGAATGTCCCCCGTACAGGATGATGAAACGCCAGCGTAGCCAGCGAATCCAGTACACGGTGACGTCCGGTAAAGCGTCCATAACTGGTTTCGACGCCGATAATGGCGGCAATCACTTCCGGTGGGACGCCATACTCTTGTTCGGCACGGGCAAAGGCTTCGGCATGCTCCTTGATGAACTCAACGCCACGGACAATCCGTTCAGGCTGAAGAAAAATCTCGCGATACTCATCCCAGCGCAAGTGGCGCTCCACCGCCCCGGCCATGGCATCCAGTACATCCTGCTGGAACACAGCAGCGTCAAACGTCGTCTCGAGCCAGTCACGCTCAATACCGCTTGCCGCGAGCTCACCCGCCAACTGACGGGCTCCACTATGCTGTTCAAGGGAGAAATCCGCTGCTAACAGCCCAGGCGCTGCGCCACTCAAAACCATCGCCGCCAACGCGGCAGCCCCTATTCTCTTCACTTGAGCCAACTCCTTATTGGGGCCTGGAGAACTACTGCACGAATACTAGCGCGGCAGCAGTCGTCGATGTCCATGAATGGACATGAGAATACCGAATCCGGCCATCAAGGTCACGCTGGAGGTCCCACCGTAGCTCACCAGAGGCAGCGGTACACCAACCACCGGCAAGATACCGCTGACCATCCCTGCATTGACGAAAAG
Organism: Candidatus Halomonas stercoripullorum; assembly: GCA_019114645.1. GTDB lineage: Bacteria > Pseudomonadota > Gammaproteobacteria > Pseudomonadales > Halomonadaceae > Halomonas > Halomonas stercoripullorum. The sequence goes on along the minus strand of DXFC01000102.1, from coordinate 887 downwards.
ATAGATGAAGAAAGTCAGTATGATGCTGCCGCCCAACAGGCGACCAAACGTCTCGTGGGCAGCGGCTGACAGCCACAGTCCGCGCAACACGATTAGCAGATAGAGAACCAGGATCAGCAGCATGCCCACCAGGCCGAACTCCTCGCCCAGTACGGCAATGATGAAATCGGTATGCCGCTCCGGCAGAAACTCCAGCTGCGACTGAGTGCCCTTGAGCCAGCCCTTGCCCCATAGCCCGCCACTCCCAATGGCGGTTGTCGACTGAATGATGTTCCAGCCAGCGCCAAGAGGATCACTTTCAGGGTTGAGGAAAGTCAGTACCCGTTGCCGCTGATAGTTGTGCAGATTCATCCACAATAGCGGCAGCGCCGCCGCCGCTGCCACAGCAAGAAAAGCAATAAAGCGCCATGAAAGGCCGGCCAGCAACAGGACGAATGCGCCGGCACAGCCTACCAATAGCGACGTGCCCAGGTCTGGCTGTTTGGCAATCAACACGACCGGCAAAACGAGCAGGACACCGCACAGCAGCAGATCCCGCCACTGTGGCGGCAGCTCACGGCGACTGAGCCATGCCGCCAACATCAACGGCATGGCCAGCTTCATCAGCTCCGACGGCTGAAAGCGCAGCACGCCGGGTATCACGAGCCAGCGCTGGGCCCCCATTCCCACATCCCCAACCAGCTCCACGGCAATCAGCATCAGCAAACCCACGCCATACACCAATGCCGCCCAGCGCAACAGTGTGGTAGGCGGTATCTGGGCGACCACCACCATGACAGCCAGCGCCAACAGCAAGCGGGTGCCTTGTGCCATGACCACTTCGATCCGCTGACCACTGGCGCTATAGAGCACCAGCAGACCTGCCGCCATCAACAGCAACAACAGCA
>DXFC01000101.1 GCA_019114645.1 Candidatus Halomonas stercoripullorum | reverse complement strand
ACCGGGTCGAGCTTGCCCGCTGCCGCGCGTTCGGTAAGGTCGAGGGTGTACTTCTCCAGCGCTTCGCGACTCTCTTCAGCGTTGGGGTCATCGACCCGCTCGCCACCGCGTACACTGTCGATAGCGCTTTCCAGCGCCTTGCGGGTCACCCCGGCCTGGGTCAGTAGCCGGGTCACGGCATGATTCAGTTCCAGTGCCGCCAACAACACCAGCTCGCTGGCGATGAACTGGTCGCCACGTTGCTGGGCTTCCCGGTCGGTGAGATTGAATAGCCGGATCAGCTCGCGCGAAGGCTGCACCTCACCGGTAAACTGGGCGACTTTGGGCAAGTCATCGAGATGGCCGTTCAGGGTGTCGCGCAGCCGTTCGGCATCCCCGCCGGCCCGTTGTACCAGTGCCTTGATGCCGTTATCGCGGGCATCCAGCAATGCCAGCAGCAAATGACCAGGCTCAAGCTGGTTGTGCCCATGCCCTATCGCCAGGGATTGTGCATCGGCGACGCCACTCTGCAATTTGGCGGTGAACTTGTCGAAACGCATTCGGTTTCCTCCATCGGGGGGGGGCGATGCGTTCAGACGCATCGTTTTGCCCTGTCATGTCGTATTGACATCTTCAATGGAGTCTGGCTGGGCAGCTTTCAAGGCATGAGTTGGGAAAAAGCGTGGCGGTTTGACACAGCTCAACAAAGCCAGATCACGCTGGCCATTCGTCCTGTACGACCATCATCGCGGCGGTGGGAATAAAAGCGTGGCTCGCAGGCGGTGCAGAAATGTCCGCCGCTTACCTGTGTGACTCCGGCACGCGCCAGGCGCAGGCGTGCCAGGCGATAAAGGTCGGCCATGTAGTGACCAAGGCGATAAGGGCTGGGCTCAAACGCTTCATCCATTTCGGCATGGACACCCACAAAGGCCTGGTAGACTTCAGGACCCACTTCAAATTGGGCATTGGAGATCGCCGGTCCCAGCCACGCCATCAGTTCCTCCGGTGGAGTAGCCAGCGCCGCCACCGTGGCCTCCAGCACTCCCTCGGCCAACCCACGCCAGCCCGCATGGGCCACTCCCACGCGGGTCCCGGCACGGTCGCAGAAAAACACTGGCAGACAGTCGGCGGTGAGCACGACACAGGCATGCCCGCGGTCGAAAGCCACCGCAGCATCGCCCTCTGGTGTGCTATCAGAGTAGTGGCGCTGCACCTGTACCCCATGCACCTGGTTGAGCCATAGCAGCGGACGCTCATCACCCAGCTCGTTGGCCAACAGGCGGCGACACAACGCCACATGCACGGGATTGTCATTCACGTGCCCGGCCGGATTGAAGTTGGCAAAATCCCCCTGGCTTGGACCACTCTCACGCGTGGTGACAAAGGCACGCACACTGGCGGGAGCCGGCCAGTCAGGCTCAATCAGGGTCGGTTGCAGGTGTGGTGTATCACTCATGATCGTCACGCAAATAGTCGAGCAGTAGCAACAAGTCATCCGGCAGCGCGGCGCTGAATGTCACTGGTTCACCACTGCCCGGGTGGTCAAAGCCCAGCTGCCTGGCGTGCAGCGCTTGACGCGGGAACTCGCGCAGCAGCGTCTTGAGCCCCTCGCTGGCTCCCGCCGGCAGTTTGAGCCGCCCGCCATACACCGGATCTCCCACCAGCGGGAAGCGCCGATGCGCCAGGTGCACCCGGATCTGGTGGGTACGCCCGGTTTCGAGCCGGCAGCGCACATGGGTATGGCTACGGAAACGCTCTACTACACGATAATGGGTCAGCGCAGGCTTGCCACTGGCATGTACAGCCTGACGCTTGCGATCCTTGGGATGCCTGCCGATGGGAGCATCGACCGACCCACCAGAGGTCATGACTCCAACACAAACGGCATCGTATTCGCGCGCTACCGTGCGCGCTTGTAGCTGCTCCACCAGCGATGTTTGCGCCGCCAGGGTCTTGGCCACCACCATCAGTCCGGTGGTGTCTTTATCCAGCCGGTGCACGATCCCCGCTCGCGGCACATTGGCCAGACCCGGGCTATGGTGCAGCAGCGCATTCAGCAGGGTGCCATCGGGATTGCCGGCGGCTGGATGCACGACCAGACCGGCCGGCTTGTCTACCACCAGAATGTCGTCATCTTCATAAATGGCAGCGAGCGGAATCGCCTCGGGCTCGAAGCGCACCTGCTCTTCCAGCGTGGCCGAGAGCTGCAACCACTCGCCACCGGCCAGGCGATCCTTGGGTTTGCCGGTGTGACCATCAATGGTTAGCGCACCCGACTTGATCCACCCCTTGAGGCGCTCGCGGGAGTGGCCGACAAAAAGCTCGGCGGCCACCTGGTCGAGACGGCTACCGGCAAGGGTAATGGGTACGCGCTGCTGGGCTTCCACGATCTGGGACATAGTGTGCTATCGCTGAGACACCTGGAAAAAACAATGACCGTCTCATTCGTGCGAGACCGCATTTGACAGCTGCGTTTTTGACACATGCTGCCGTTTTCACACAAGGTGCTTTATAGTGGTCGGGTTACGGCCATTCTACCATGGCCGACACGGGATCAGACACGAGGATCATGATGCGCGCTCTTCCCCTCGCCACACATCTTGTCACATTGCTTCTCATTGCACTTCTGGCTACCGGCTGTGCCGGCAGGTCAGCCCCGGAAGCGGAAGAAGAAGAACCGGACGAGTTCGCCGGTGTTGCCGAGCAGCAGCTCTACGAGGAGGCACGCGATGCCCTTGAGGGACGTCGCTTTACCACAGCCGTCACGCGACTCGAGGCCATCGATACGCGCTATCCGTTTGGTCGTCACGCCGAGCAGGCCCAGCTTGAGCTGATTTATGCCTACTACGAAACGAACGACTGGGAAGCGACCCGCGCCGCAGCGAGCCGCTTTATCCGGTTGCACCCTACTCACCCGCAGGCTGACTATGCGCTCTATATGCGTGGTCTAGCTTCGTGGCAAGCGGGTCGTTTCAGTCTTGAGCGCCTACGCCTGATCGATATTTCCCGGCGTGACCTGGGTGCTTCGCGCGACGCCTACAGTGATTTCCGCGAACTCGTGACACGCTATCCAGATAGCGAATACGCACCCGATGCCGAGCAACGCATCGTCTACCTGCGCAACCTGCTGGCTCGCCATGAACTGCACGTGGCCGACTTCTATCTGCGCAAGGGTGCCTACCTGGCCGCAGTGGAGCGGGGTCGCTGGGTGATCGAGAACTACCCTGAATCCGAAGCCACCCGTGATGCACTGGCTACCATGGTGGAAGGTTACCTGGGCCTCGAGATGCGTGACCGTGCCCATGAGGTGCTGCAGGTACTGATTGAGAACGATCCGGGCAATGAGCGCCTGCGCGGTCGTACCTTCACGCCGCTACACGTAGAGGCCAGCGCCCTCTCGGCCTGACAGCCAGGCGCAAACAAGAACGCCACCGACGATATCGCCGGTGGCGTCTTTTTATCTGCTGGATTCGATATAGGCTGGATTCAATTCAGGTAGTGTTTACTCGCCGGGCTGCCAGCCATTGACGATGGGATAGCGCCGGTCACGACCGAAACCACGCGGTGTCACACGCACCCCGATAGCTGCCTGGCGTCGCTTGTACTCACTGCGATCCACCAGCTTGACGACCTGATAGACAGCCTCGCGGTCGAAGCCCGCCTCAATGATCGCCTCGGCACTCATGTCACCTTCGATATAGCGCACCAGAATGCCATCCAGCGTATCGTAATCCGGCAGCGAGTCACTGTCCTGCTGATCCGGTGCCAGCTCGGCACTGGGCGGGCGGGTTATGACCCGCTCGGGAATCGCCGGTGATTGGGTGTTGCGCCAGCGTGCCAGGCGATAGACCCAGGTCTTGTAAACATCCTTGAGCGCGTTGAAGCCACCTACCATATCGCCATAGAGCGTGGCGTAACCGACGGCCATCTCGCTCTTGTTGCCCGTGGTCAGCACCATCAGCCCCTTCTTGTTGGAAATGGCCATCAACAGGACGCCACGACAGCGCGATTGTAAATTCTCTTCGGTGGTGTCGCGCTCGCTGCCGGCGAAGGTTTCCGCCAGGGTCGCCGTGAAGGCGTCCACCATCGGCTCGATCGGCAGAATCTGGTAATCCACACCCAGCATCCGGGCCTGCTCGGCGGCGTCTTCCCGGGAGATCTCGGCAGTGTACCGGTAGGGCATCATCACCGCGTGTACCCGCTGCGGCCCCAGGGCATCCACAGCAATGGCCAGTGACAACGCCGAGTCGATCCCGCCGGAAAGTCCCAGCACAACGCCATCGAAACCGCTCTTGTTGACGTAGTCGCGCAGGCCGCTGACCAATGCGCAATACAGGCTCTCCTCGGGCCCCTCCAGTGGTTCGATCTCGCCCTCTTGCGGCACCCAGCGCCCGTTTTCCTGCACCAGCAGAACCGGCATGAGCCCTGCCTGCCAATACGGCGCACCCACCCGAATCTCGCCATCGGCGCCAACACAGGTCGAGCCACCATCGAACGCCAGCTCGTCCTGACCGCCAATGGTGTTGACATAAACCAGCGGCAACGATACTTCCGCAGCACGTTGCTCAAGCAGGCGCAGCCTCTCTGCCGGCTTGTCCTGATGATAAGGCGAGGCATTAAGGGTCACCACGATATCAGCGCCAGCGTCCCGCGTGGCCTGTAACGGCCCGCCATCCCACAGGTCTTCGCAGATCAACACGCCAAGCTTGATGCCCTTGTGCTCGACCACCAGCGGCTGCTCGCCGGTAGCGAAGTAGCGTCGCTCGTCAAACACCTGATAATTAGGCAGTATCTGTTTGGCGTACTCGCCGATCCACTCACCGTTATAGAGCAGTCCCGCAAGATTGTAGCCAAGGCCTTCGCGCCTGCCGGGGTAGCCGATGATGACCAGCACGTCGCGTGACATTTTCGCCGCCATGCGGGAGCGGGCTTCGCGCAGACGAGTCTCCATGGAGGGACGCAACAGCAAGTCCTCTGGCGGATAGCCGCTCAGAAACAGCTCGGGAAAGACCACGATATCGGCACCATGCTCGATACGCGCCTCGCGAACTGCTTCGATGGCACGGTCCGCATTGCGGGGAATATCACCCACCAGTGGGTCCAACTGCGCCATTACCAGGGTCAAGTCTTGCATGGGCGTAGAAATCTCTTGAGAATCGTTGTCTCTGTCATTGTCCCGCAAGGACGCCTGACTGGCAAAGTCTCGTGCCCGCCCTTGGGAGTATAAAAGGATGAACCTGTTGCTCATTCGCCTGATTATTTTTGCCGTGCTGTTCTTCGCCGGTCTCAAGCTTTACCGCATGTACCGTGAGTGGAAGCTCGATCGGGAAGAGGCCTCCGCCGATCCGGCACAGCTAGAAGGGGGTAAAATGGTGCCGTGCACCTGGTGCCAGGTGCATACACCGCAAGCCGAAGCCATACGCGAAGGCGACCACTGGTTCTGCAGCAGTGCCCATCGGGACCGCTTCCTGCAGGAACAGCCCCCCGAAGCATGACGTGAGGTGCACCCCTGAGGTCGGGGCGGGCAAAGCCTGACGCCAATGGCTTACATCAGCATCAGCCAGCACGGATAGCCGTGGCTCCTGGTTCGATTACAGTGGTTCGGGTAAATGTGCGACCGAAACCCGGGCCAGGAACGTCCATGCATGCCAAGCGAGCCTTCACGCCATGCCACTTCATACCTCCATGCCACTCCATAGCTCAGCGGGGTTTCACCCTTATCGAGTTGCTGATGGCTATCAGTGTCGCCATTGTGATGTTGGGCTGGGCGATTCCCGGCTATCAGGATTTACGGGCACGCCAGGAAGTGCTTGCTGAAACGCATCGCTTGCGCGTAGCCCTCTCGTTGGGCCGCAATACCGCCATTACCCGGCGTAGCGATGTCATTGTCTGCCCTAGCCCGGACCGACAACATTGTGATACTGACGACTGGAGTGCCCCGCTGGCCATCGTGCTCGGCCCACTGGCGGGTAATGGTTTCACCGAAGAGGCGCTACTGCGGGTCATCGAAAGGGGGCATGGTACCCGGACCTCATTTCGCCAGGATGGCAAGCCGGTACGCTACAATCCACTGGGTCGACCGACCCTGCACAATGGCACCTTCCACATCTGTGGTCGCCACAGCCGGGGAGTCGAGCTGGTGCTCAGCAATTTCGGCCGGCTACGCAGTGGCGACAACGCGAACTGCTGAATTTCAGCCTTGCGCAGGAGACCTTATGCGCCAACCCATCGTAGGCTATCACACGGACGACGAAGGGCACTGGGTCGCCAAGCTCGCCTGCGGACACAATCAGCATGTCCGCCATCAACCACCCTGGATTGAACGCCCCTGGGTCGTGACCGAGGCGGGTCGCCGCTCACGACTTGGCCTGAAACTGGAGTGCGTTAAGTGTGAGCGGGGCGAACCCCGCGACTTCCAAGTGCTACCCCTTGGGCCCCAGTAGCAACCATAGGATCAGCCCCAGCACCGGGAACACCAGCAAAATAATAATCCACAGCAATTTGGCAATAGCCC
>DXFC01000001.1 GCA_019114645.1 Candidatus Halomonas stercoripullorum | reverse complement strand
GATTTGTGGGAGCGGGTGGCTTACGTACTGTCGGTGAAGATGCTCGACCCGCAGTTCGCGGGGCAGACCAAGGAGCGACTGTCGTCGCGCACCGTGGCGGCTTTCGTCTCTAGTGTGGTCAAAGACGCTTTTTCCCTGTGGCTCAACCACCATGTGGATCAGGCCGAAGCGCTGGCGGAACTGGTAATCAACGCCGCCCAGCGGCGCCAGAAGAGTGCCCGCAAAGTGGTGCGCAAGAAGGTCACCGCCGGCCCGGCGCTGCCCGGCAAGCTGGCCGACTGTTCTGGCCAGGACCCGGCCCAGAGTGAGCTGTTTCTGGTCGAGGGGGATTCCGCCGGTGGCAGCGCCAAGCAGGCGCGCAACCGCGAGACCCAGGCGATCCTGCCGCTGCGCGGCAAGATACTCAACACCTGGGAAGTGGAGAGCCACGAGATCTACGGCTCCCAGGAAGTCCATGACATTGCCGTGGCGGTGGGCATGGAACCGGGCAGCAATGACCTCAGCCAGTTGCGTTACCACAAGGTCTGCATCCTCGCCGACGCCGACTCCGACGGTTTGCATATCGCCACGCTGCTGTGCGCGCTGTTCGTGCGGCACTTCCCTGCGCTGGTGGATGCCGGCCATGTGTTCGTGGCCATGCCGCCGCTCTATCGCATCGATCTGGGCAAGGAGGTGCACTACGCCCTGGACGAGAGCGAGAAGGCCGCCATTCTGCGCAAGCTGGAAGGCAAGCGGGGCACGCCCAACGTACAGCGCTTCAAGGGCCTGGGTGAAATGAGCCCGCTGCAGCTACGGGAAACCACCATGGCGGTGGAGACCCGGCGCCTGGTGCAGCTCACCCGTGAGGTGGACGACGGCACCATGGAGATGATGGATATGCTGCTGGCCAAGAAGCGTGCCGCCGACCGCAAGAGCTGGCTCGAAGATTACGGCAATCTGGCTGATATAGAGGTCTGACCCCCTTATGACCATGGATATCCAGGTGGCGGAGGGCGACGTCGAGCGCCTTTCGCTGCGCGAGTATACCGAGAAGGCGTACCTCGACTATTCGATGTACGTCATTCTCGACCGGGCACTACCGCACATCGGCGACGGCATGAAGCCGGTGCAGCGGCGCATTGTCTACGCCATGCGCGAGCTGGCCCTTTCCGCCAGTGCCAAATACAAGAAGTCGGCGCGTACCGTTGGCGATGTGCTGGGCAAGTTCCACCCCCACGGTGACAGCGCCTGTTACAAAGCGATGGTGCTGATGGCGCAGCCGTTCAGTTACCGCTACCCGCTGGTGGATGGCCAGGGCAACTGGGGTAGCCCCGACGATCCCAAATCGTTCGCGGCGATGCGCTACACCGAGGCACGGTTGTCAAAGTTCGCCGACGTACTGCTGGCCGAGCTGGGCCAGGGTACCGTCGATTGGGCGCCCAATTTCGACGGCACCATGAACGAGCCGGTAGTGCTGCCGGCACGCCTGCCTCACGTACTGCTCAATGGAGGGACCGGTATTGCCGTGGGGATGGCGACCGATATTCCCCCGCATAACGTGCAGGAAGTGGTGGAGGCGACCTGCTATCTGTTGCGCAACCCGGAGGCCACAACGGCCGACCTCATGGCGCACCTGCCGGCACCGGACTTTCCCACGGCGGCGGAGATCATTACTCCCCGGGCCGATCTGCGCAAGCTCTACGAGAGTGGCCGTGGTTCGGTGAAGATGCGGGCGCGCTATGAGCTGGAAGAGGGCAAGGTGGTGATTACCGCCGTGCCCTACCAGGTCAGCGGTTCCAGGGTGCTGGAGCAGATCGCCGCCCAGATGCAGGCCAAGAAGCTGCCCATGGTGGCCGACCTGCGCGATGAGTCGACCCATGAGGAGCCGACCCGGCTGGTGATCGAGCCGCGCTCCAACCGGGTCGATATCGAAGCGATGATGGCGCACCTGTTCGCTACCACCGATCTGGAAAAGAACATTCGCGTCAATCTCAACGTGATTGGCCTCGATGGCCGGCCGCGAGTGATGCCGCTGCCCCACCTGCTGGATGAGTGGCTGACGTTTCGTCGCCAGACCGTGCGGCGGCGTCTGGAGCATCGCCTGGGCAAGGTCGAGGACCGCCTGCATATTCTTGAAGGGCTGTTGGCGGCCTACCTCAATATCGACGAGGTAATCCGCATCATCCGCGAGGAGGACGAGCCCAAGAGTGCGCTGATGGAGGCTTTCGGGCTCTCCGACCGGCAGGCCGAAGCGATTCTGGAGCTGCGCCTGCGTCACCTGGCCAAGCTCGAAGAGATGAAGATTCGCGGCGAGCAGGACGCGCTTGAAGCCGAACGCAAGCAGCTCAAGGCGCTGCTCGGCAGTGAAGCCAAGCTGACCGACCTGATCGAGAAGGAGCTGCGCGAGGCCGCCAGCGAGCATGGTGATGCCCGTCGCTCGCCGCTTGTCGAACGTGAAGAGGCCCGTGCGCTCTCCGAGGTCGAGCTGATGGGAGCCGATCCCATCACCGTGGTGCTCTCCGAAAAGGGCTGGATTCGTGCTGCCAAGGGGCATGATATCGATCCGCGGGGGCTGGCGTTCAAGTCCGGTGACAGCTTTGCCCTGGCGGCCCGGGGCAAGACCAATCAGCCCCTGGTGCTGCTTGATGATACCGGGCGCGCCTACACCCTGGCGGCGCATAACTTGCCAAGCGCCAGGAGCCAGGGCGAACCAGTGACCGGCCGGGTCAATGTGGTGGCGGGAGCCGGCATGGCCGGATTGATGCTGGCGGCCCCCGAGACGCGTTTCTTGTTGGCCAGCGATGGCGGCTACGGCTTTGTGGCCAAACTTGAGGAACTGACCGGCAAGAACAAGTCGGGCAAGGCGGTGCTCACGGTGCCCCAGGGGTGTAGTGTGATGGCGCCGGTGCGGGTGCCGGAAGGTGAGGAAATCTGGGTGGCGGCGGTTTCCAACGAGGGGCGGCTGTTGCTGTTCCCGCTGGAACAGCTGCCCGAAATGGCCAGGGGCAAGGGTAACAAGATGCTCGATATTCCCGCTGCCCGGGCGGCGCGGCGGGAGGAGTTGGTGCGCGATGTCGCGCTGCTGCCTGCCGGGGCTTCGCTGATCGTGCATGCCGGCAAGCGCCACCTGACCCTTAAAGCTGGCGATCTGGACTATTATCGCGGCGAGCGCGGCCGACGCGGCAGCAAACTGCCCCGTGGCTTGCAGAAAGTTGACCGGCTGGAAGCGGAAACATGACACGACGAGTACTGATTCGCGCCACTGGCGCAGCACGCCCCGGCCAACTGGCCGGCCTGGGCCAGGCCATGGCGCGCAGTGGCGCACGGCTGCTCGACATCAACCAGAGTGTCACCTTCGGCATGCTCTCGCTGGAGGCGCTGGTAGGTTTGGAGCACGACAGCGACCTGGAAGGAGCGCTAGCCGAGGCGGGTGATAGTCTGGGCCTTGCCGTGCAGGCGATACAGGTCAGCGCCGAGGAGTATCAGCGCTGGAGTGGTCAGGCCGGCGAGCCACGGCTGATTATGACCTTGCTGGCGCCGCACTTGCCGGCCGGTATTCTGGCAGAGGTGGGAGCCCTTACCGCGGAGTATGGCCTGACCGTGGAGCTGATTCATCGCCTCTCCGGGCGCGAATCGCTGGATGGTGGCGTGCCACGCAGCCATCACAATGTGCAGGGCGCTTGTGTGGAGTGCTGGCTGCGCGGTGCCGAGGTCGATCTCGAGAGCTTGCGCGAGAAAACATTGGCGCTGGGGGCCATGCATGGTGTCGATATCGCCGTACAGGAAGACTCGATCTGGCGTCGTCACCGTCGCCTGGTCTGCTTCGATATGGACTCGACCCTGATCCAGGCCGAAGTGATCGATGAGTTGGCGCGGCGCCACGGGGTTTACGCCGAAGTGGCGGCAATTACCGAGCGCGCCATGCGTGGTGAACTGGACTTCCAGCAGAGCTTCCGTGAGCGCATGGCGAAGCTCGAGGGCCTTGATGAAGCGGTGCTGGCCGAGATTGCCGACGAGCTCCCGCTGATGGATGGCGTCGAGCGGTTGATGCGCCACCTCAAGCGGCTGGGTTACCGTACCGCGATTCTCTCCGGTGGTTTCACTTACTTTGCCCGCAACTTGCAACAGAGGCTTGGCTTCGACGAGATTCACGCCAACGAACTGGTGATCGAGAACGGCAAGGTGACCGGTGAAGTACGTGAGCCGATTCTTGATGCCAGTCGCAAGGCGGAATTGTTGCGTGAAATTGCCGCCCGTGAAGGCTTCAGCATGGAGCAGACCATCGCCGTGGGCGACGGCGCCAATGACTTGAAAATGCTGGCGGCCGCCGGACTCGGCATTGCTTATCGCGCCAAGCCATTGGTGCGCAGCCAGGCGCGACAGTCAATCTCGACCCTGGGCCTCGACGCCGTGCTCTACCTGATGGGCTATCGCGAAGGAGATCTCAAGGACGATAGCCGTGCAGCGCAGTGACTTGTCTTTGCAGGCATGTTTGCCTAGGTGTTGAGAACTACGCCGCCGTTGATATGTAGCGTTTGGCCGCTCATGTAGGAGGACTCTTCGCTGGCCAGGTAAACATAGGCTGGCCCCATTTCCGAGGGCTGGCCGGCGCGGTTCATCGGCACCTGGCCGCCAAAGGAGGCCACCTTGTCGGCGGGGAAACTGGCCGGAATCAGGGGTGTCCATACCGGGCCGGGGGCCACGGCATTGATACGAATTCTTTGCTCGGCCAGGGGCGCGGCCAGCGAGCGTACCAGACCCTGGATGGCGCCCTTGGTGGCGGTGTAGTCAATCAGGCTGGGGTTGCCCTTGAAGGCGTTGACCGAGGAGGTACAGATCAGGGTGTCGCCTTCACTCATGTGGGGCAGGGCCGCCTTGGTCAGGTAGAAGTGGCTGAAGACATTGGTCTGGAAGGTTCGCAGCAGCTGCTCGTCGGGAATCTCGCAGATGTTGTCCCAGTCGTATTGTTCGGCGGCGTTATGCACCACGATGTTCAGCTTGCCGAACTCCTGCAGTGTACGTTCGACGATTTTGCGGCAGAACGCCGGGTCGCCCACATCTCCCTTGAGTACCAGACCGCGACGGCCTTCCGCTTCGATCAGTGCCTGGGTTTTGCTGGCATCGGTATCTTCTTCCAGATGCACGATAACGCAGTCGGCACCTTCGCGGGCGTAGTGCACTGCCACGGCGCGGCCAATCCCGCTGTCGCCACCGGTAATGATGGCAACCTTGTCCTTGAGCTTGTCGGTGCCACGATAGCTTGCGCGGATATATTCCGGTTGCGGATCCATCTTGTACTCGTCACCGGGCTGATGGGCCTGCTCCTGTGGGGGCTGCTTTTCGTCGCTCATGGTTTTGAACTCCTTTTCAATTGCACGCCATGACGGATAGGGCTTGGACTGTGAGAAGTGCCATTTCGTTTGAAAATAGGTGGTGTACAGCGGGAAGGGCAAGGCGTAGTGGGTGTATTAGCGTTACGAGTTGTCAATCAAGCCTTGACAGGGGTGGCGCATACTGATTATCTAACGTGTATGAACACGACATTTTGCTACTTCGACCTGAACCTACGACTACTAGCCGGCCTATAAGCAAGCGCCGGGCGATGCATTGTGCGTCGCATTTTTCAAAGTCAGGTCAGTCGAGGTACTAAAATGTCAGTCAACCGTTTCACTTCCCGCTCTATACGTATTTGTAACGTGGCCCCGATGGGTTGCGTTGCTGGTTTCGCGCCTGTCACGACGCCCCGGCCTGCCCTGTGCAGCCGGGGCGTTGTTGTTTCTGACGCTTGACCGATGCTGATACTTAACTGCGCCAGTGCCGCCAGCCCAGGAGAAAGCCACCATGATGATCGATAACCCTGCCGCTAAATACCGCCCTTTTGTCGCCGTTGATCTGCCTGATCGACAGTGGCCGAGCCGTCGTATCGAGTCGCCGCCGATCTGGTGTAGCGTTGACTTGCGCGACGGCAACCAGGCGTTGATCGATCCCATGAATCAGGAACGCAAGCAGCGCTTCTTCGATCTGCTGGTGAAGATCGGTTTCAAGGAGATCGAGGTGGGCTTCCCCTCGGCCTCACAGACCGACTTCGATTTCGTGCGCTCACTGATCGAGAACGACCGGATCCCGGATGACGTCA
>DXFC01000015.1 GCA_019114645.1 Candidatus Halomonas stercoripullorum | reverse complement strand
AGTTCCGCTTCCACCAGGGCGCAAGCCTCGGCGGCGGGGAAGGGAGGGACCTGGTCCTGCAAGCGTCTGAGCTCGTCGGCGATGTCTTCGGGTAGCAGGTCGCGGCGGGTGGAGAGCAATTGACCGAACTTGACGAACACCGGGCCGAGAGACTCCAGGGCCAGCCGCAAACGCTCACCCCCGCTGCGTTGACCCACCGGTACCAGACGCAAAGGAGAAAGCAGAAAGACCGGCCTTAGCCACCAGGGCAGGCGTTGCAGTGGTAACAGGGTATCCAGGCGGTAGCGGGTGATGACCCAGATGATACGCAACAGGCGCAGAAGCATCATGGTGCAGCCTCATTCTCCAGCTGCCGACGTAATCTGTGCAAGCGCGCTTCGAGGCGATCAGCGCTGATGCCGAGCTCGGTGAGATGGTCGCGCAGGACGTCGAGTTGAGACTTGCCGGGCAGCAGCCGGGCTTCCTCGAAGACATATTCGGCGATGTCGGCACGCATTTCACCTTGAGTGCGCAGGCCCCAGCGAGCCAGGCGTCTTATGCCTTCGGCAAGAGTGTGGGCGGGGATGTCTCCTAGCCAGCGGGCAAGCTCCGCCTCCCAATCGATCTCCAGATCGAAAAACAGCTCACGCATCTCTTCGAGCAGATGCACACGACCGCGCACCGCCAGCTTGCCGCGAAACATGAGCCGTTCCAGGGACTCACCCCCAAATAGCTCGCCCAGGGTTTCGCTGTCGAGCTCGACGACGGTATCGGCCACGCTCTCGTCGGGTTCAGCCTGGCGCAGCAGATCGATCCCCTGGGAGTGGAAGCTCAGGAGTAGTGCCAGTGAGGGGCGCTCCAGGCGCAATAGCACGCGACAGCCGGCCAGCCGGGCCAGCCTTTCGGGTGCAGCGAGGTCGCGTGCGAGCAAGGCGTTGAGAGAGCGCTCGATGCCGGCCAGCAGCAAGGTCGGGGTCAACGTCATGAGGCCCTCAGAGCTTGAAGCCACGATGCAGGGCGACGATACCACCGGTGAGGTTGGTGTATTCGACCCGTTCCAGCCCCGCTGTTTCCATCATCGCCTTGAGGGTTTCCTGGTCAGGATGCATGCGGATCGACTCGGCCAGGTAGCGATAGCTGTCGGGATCACCTGCCACCATACGGCCCATGAGCGGTAGCAGGCGGAAGGAGTACTCGTCGTAGGCGCGGGTGAGCACGGGATTCCTGGGCTTGGAGAACTCCAGCACCAACAGCCGTCCACCCGGCTTGAGCACTCGGGTCATTGAGCGCAGTGCAGCGTCCTTGTCGGTGACGTTGCGCAGGCCGAAAGCGATGGTAATGCAGTCGAAGCTGTTATCAGGGAAAGGCAGGCACTCGGCGTTGGCCTGGACGTACTCGACATTGGCACCGACGCCGTTATCGAGCAGCTTGTCACGGCCGACCCGCAGCATGGAAGCATTGATGTCGGCCAGTACTACGCGGCCGCGCGGACCGACCAGGCGCGAAAATTTCAGTGTCAGATCGCCGGTGCCGCCGGCGATATCGAGAACGCTGTGACCGGGACGTACGCTGGCGCGCTCAATAGTGATCCGCTTCCACAGTCGGTGGATGCCCATCGACATGAGGTCGTTCATCACGTCGTAGCGTGTGGCGACGGAGTGAAAGACATCGGCAACGCGCGAGGCCTTTTCCTCTAACGGCACTTCCTGATAGCCGAAGTCCGTGGTACGCGGGTCCTCGGGGTTGGAGTGAAGGCTCATGCGAAAAAGCTCCCGAATTGCTGCAGATAGGCGAGATCAGGTCTCGTTTGGGCACATTGTAGCCTTCCGGGGTCGCTGTTGTCTTGAGGGATGTCGAGCGGGGTTGGCCATGACATGACAATTCGATAGCTGATTAGTTTCGTCAAGTATCGCGGCCCACTGCCGATATGGACTAAAGACATGATTGGGTCGGGTGAAAGGCAAGATGAAGAGAGTTATCAGTATAAGAGCCATGTTGATTGGCTTGTTTCTGGCTGCCGTGCTTTGCGCCATCCCCATCCGTGGGGTGGGGATGGCCCGGGCGTCAAAGCTGCTTGATTTCGATACCCAATGATTCCCGCGAGGCACCGGCCTGCTCCAGACGGGCAAGATAATCGGCCCAGTTGGCGTCGTGGTTCTGGATCAGTTCGTAGAGATACTCCCAGCTATACAGACCACTGTCGTGACCGTCATCAAAAGCGAGCTTGACGGCGTAGCGGCCTACCGGTTCTATATTTTTCAAGCCAACATCTTTCTTGCCGACTTGCAACACCGCCTGGCTAGGGTGGTGCCCACGTACTTCGGCTGAGGGTGAAAAGACACGCAGGTACTCGACTGTCAGCCGATGACTATTGCCATCGGCGTAGGTGAGCTCAAGTTCACGTGCCTTCTTGTGATAGTGAATCTTGCTGGGTGTGGGGGCAGTCATGAGACACCTCGGCGTTACCGCGCTTTAGAGAATATAGCGTGACAGATCTTCGTCCAGGGCCAGTTCGCTTAACTGGGAGTCGACGTAGGCGGCATCAATGGTCAATGGGCTACCGAAGTCGCTACCCTTGAAAGAGGCCTCTTCGAGCAGTCGCTCCATCACCGTGTGCAGCCGGCGTGCGCCGATGTTCTCGGTGCCTTCGTTGACCTTCCAGGCGATCTCGGCGATGCGCTCGATACCCTCTTCGGTGAAGTCGATGTCCAGCCCTTCCGTCGCCAGTAGCGCCTTGTACTGTTTGGTCAGCGCAGCAGAGGGCTCGGTCAGGATGCGCTTGAAATCTTCCGGCGTGAGGGCTTGCAACTCGACCCGGATCGGCAGGCGACCCTGCAGTTCGGGAATCAGGTCCGATGGGCGCGACAAGTGGAAAGCACCGGAAGCGATAAACAGGATATGGTCAGTCTTGACGATGCCGTATTTGGTCGAGACGCTGGAGCCTTCGATTAGCGGTAACAGGTCGCGCTGCACGCCTTCACGGGAGACTTCTCCACCCGACTGGCTGTGGCCCTTGGCGACCTTGTCGATTTCATCCAGGAAGACGATACCGTGCTGCTCCACCGCCTCGATGGCGCGGAGCTTGATCTCTTCTTCATTGACCAGCTTACCCGCCTCCTCATCGCGCAAGAGAGCGAAGGCGTCCTTGACCTTGACCCGGCGGGTTTCGGTTTTTTGCCGTCCCATGTTGGAGAACAGGCTTTGCAGCTGGCTGGTCATCTCCTCCATGCCTGGCGGCGTCATGATATCGATGCCGGGCCCTTGCGGCGTGATCTCGATGTCGATTTCCTTGTCATCGAGATCGCCTTCGCGCAGCTTCTTGCGGAAAATCTGGCGGGTCGAGCTGTCATTGCGCGGCGTATCTTCCTGACCGCGGGGAGGCGGCAACAGGGCGTCAAGGATGCGATCTTCGGCGGCATCTTCGGCGCGGTGGCGTACCTCATCCTTGGCTTGTTCCCGGACCAGCTTGATAGCGGCTTCGGTGAGATCGCGGATGATCGAGTCCACATCACGGCCGACGTAACCCACCTCGGTGAACTTGGTCGCTTCGACCTTGATAAACGGAGCCCGGGCAAGCTTGGCCAGGCGGCGAGCGATTTCCGTCTTGCCTACCCCGGTAGGGCCGATCATCAGGATGTTCTTGGGCGTAACTTCGGGGCGCAGCTCGTCGTCGAGCTGCATGCGCCGCCAGCGGTTACGCAAGGCGATGGCCACGGCGCGTTTGGCATCCTGTTGGCCGACGATGAACTGATCCAGGGCGTGAACGATTTCGCGAGGGGTCATCTGGGACATGATAGCGGCCTTCAGAGCGTTTCGAGGGTGACGTGATGGTTGGTGAATACGCAGATGTCACCAGCAATTTCGAGAGATTTTTCGGTAATCTCACGGGCCGAGAGCTCGGTGTTCTCGAGCAGAGCACGGGCGGCGGACAGGGCGAAGTTGCCACCTGAGCCGATGGCGATGATGCCGCGCTCCGGCTCCACCACGTCACCGTTGCCGGTAATGATCAGCGAAGCGTCCTTGTCGGCCACCGCCAACAGGGCTTCGAGTCGGCGCAGGGTGCGGTCAGTACGCCACTCCTTGGCCAGTTCCACGGCGGCCTTGACCAGGTTGCCCTGGTATTTTTCCAGCTGCGCCTCAAAGCGTTCGAACAGGGTGAAGGCATCAGCGGTACCACCGGCGAATCCCGCCAGCACCTGGCCGCGGTAGAGGCGGCGCACCTTGCTGGCATTGCCTTTCATGACAGTGTTGCCCAGTGATACCTGGCCGTCGCCGGCCAAGGCTACCTGGTCACCGCGGCGCACGGAAACGATCGTGGTCATTGAGGTGACTCCGTAACGGGGAGCCGGAGCTCCCGATGACTTTCGGCGCCGGTTCGACTGGCGCCGTGAGAGAATGATCAAGGGTAGATGCGGGCGCCAGCGGGGGAATTCAAGCGCCGCCCATCGGCCAGGCGAAGGTTTAGTCGGCGGCGGGGCGGCGTACTGCAGTGATGCCCTGGGTTGATAGCAGCCCTTCAGCACGGGCGAGCTCGCGGTTGTCGTCATAAGGCCCGACCATGACCCGGTGCCAGGTCTGTCCATCGGCGTGTTCTATCAGCCTGATCTGGGTCAGCAAGCCCAGGTTGCGTAGCCGTTCACGCAGCCTCTCGGCATCCCGGGATTGATGAAAGGCTCCCGCCTGCAGGGCGTAGCGTGTATTCGTTGCCACTGGCTCGCTGGCAGGCGGTTGACGGCTTGAGGTCTCAGCCGCTGGCACTGCATTGGACTCCTCTTGCAGATTGGCGGCTATCACCTGGGCAATAGGGTCCGCTTCGCTGGGCGGCGCGCTAGCCCTTGCATTTGACTCGGCAGATGCGGGCGCCTCGACGCGAGGCGTCGGGGGGGAAGCGGTGGAGGCCACTTCCTGCGGCGCTACCATCTCTTCCGGCAGCAGGTTGTAGAACTCGAAGGTCGGCGTACGTGGTTCGCGAGGTTCGACCCTGGGCACCGGCTGTTCTGCCTGGGGAGTGCGTGGCATCAGCCTGGCCAACGGCGAGTCGCTACCTGCTTGCCAGGGGGCGGTGCCGTGTTGATGCTGGGCCAGCAAAAAGCCCGCGATGACACCGGCCAGCCCCCACAGCCAGCCGGGCAGGCGAAACCCGCCACGCCGGACAGACGTGCGCTTGCGGCTGGTAGTGGCGCCGCGTTTTTTCGGCGCGCGACGAGTGGCCATTGGTTACATCTCCTCGGGGGCGCTGACGCCGAGCAGGTCGAGACCATTGCGCAGTACCTGGCGAGTTGCCAGGCCCAGCGCCAGACGGGCATTGCGTAGCTCGTCATCCTCGACCATGACTTTCACCGCGTTGTAGCACGAGTGGAACTCGGCGGCCAGATCCAGCAGGTATTGCGCGACTTGCTGCGGTTCCCTAGAGGTGGCGGCATGGCCGACCACTTCCGGGAAGCGTGCCAGCCGGTTCATGACGGCTTTTTCCTGGTCTGCGACCAGCCGGCCCAGGCTGACCATTGCCAGGTCGTGATCGAAATCGAGTTGCTCAGCGGCGGCCTTGCGCAACATGCTGCAAACCCGGGCATGGGCGTACTGTACGTAATAGACCGGGTTGTCATTGGATTGTGAGCGGGCCAGGTCGATGTCGAAGGTGAGCTGCGAATCGGCACGGCGCGCAGCGAGGAAGAAGCGCGTAGCATCACGTCCTACCTCGTCGATCAGATCACGCACGGTGACGTAGCTGCCGGCACGCTTGGAGAGTTTTACCTCTTCACCGGAGCGGGTCACCATCACCATTTGATGGAGCACATAGTCGGGCCACCCTTGAGGAATGCCGGCCTCAAGAGCCTGCAAGCCGGCGCGTACCCGGGTCACTGTCGAGTGGTGGTCGGCCCCTTGCTCATTGATCACGGTGGTGAAGCCGCGTTGCCACTTGTTCAGGTGATAAGCCACATCGGGCAGGAAGTAGGTATAGCTCCCATCGGATTTGCGCATCACCCGGTCCTTGTCATCCCCAAAGGTAGTGGTACGCAGCCATAGGGCGCCATCCTGTTCGTAGGTGTGGCCGTTACTGATCAGGCGTTCGACCGCTTCTTCGACTTTGCCTTCGCTGTAGAGCGAGGATTCGAGGAAATAGACATCAAAGGCGACGCCAAAGGCTTTAAGGTCGAGATCCTGTTCGCGGCGTAGCCAGGCCACAGCGAAGTCACGGATGGCATCGAGATCGTTGGGGTCGGCCTTGGCTGTCACATGACGGTCATCGGCGTGTACGGTTTCGCCGGCCAGGTAGTCGTTGGCTACTTCGACGATGTAGTCACCACGATAACCATCTTCGGGCCAGGCGCCATCTTCAGGCGTCAGGCCCTTGGCGCGTGCTTGCACCGAGAGTGCCAGGTTGGCGATCTGTGCACCGGCGTCGTTGTAGTAGAACTCGCGGGTCACGTCGTAACCGGTCGCTTCCAGCAGGCGGCAGATGCAGTCGCCGATGGCCGCACCACGACCATGGCCCACATGCAATGGACCGGTGGGGTTGGCGGAAACGAATTCGACCTGCACCTTCTGGCCGCGTCCGATGAGGCTACGGCCGAAGGCATCGCCGCTGTCGAGCACCTGGCGCACGATCTGGGCGGCGGCGTCGGCAGCGGCAAAGAAATTGATAAAGCCGGGGCCGGCGATTTCGGTTTTTGTCACCGCATTGCTGGCCGGCAGCGCGGCGACCAGCGCCTCGGCCAGTTCGCGTGGCTTTTTTCCCGCCGGCTTGGCCAGCATCAGGGCCAGGTTGGTGGCGTAGTCGCCGTGGGCCTTGTCCTTGGTGGCGTCGACCTTGATCGCGGGCGTAACGTCGTCGGGTAGCATACCCTGCTGCTGGAGGGTGGTAACGGCGTTTTTGAGCAGGGAAAGGATCGTCTCTTTCATGAAGCGGTTATGTCCTGTGGCGGCGTGCGCTCGCTGGGCGTTGGCGGTGATGATAACCTCGCCGATGGCATGGCCGCGAAGCGTTGGCTGGTCGGGCATTATCGACAATTGTGGCACGGCTTTAAAGGCCGTGGGGTCAGCTGAGTGTCTGGGGGTCGATATCCAGTGACCAACGTACCCGGCGCGCCGCAGGACAACTCTCTAACCAGGCGGTAAGTTGGGCACAGCCGGCATGTAGCTGACTGCGTCTTGCACTACTCAGCATTACCTGGAGGTGATAGCGATTCTGGCGCCGCTCCATGGGCGCCGGTACCGGCCCCAGACAGCTTACCTCAAGCGCATGGGTCGCGAGCCACTGGCGCAGCATGGCGGTGGCTTCGCGACCCAAGGTCATGGCGGCCTCTTCCTGGGGGCTCTCCAGGCGTAGCAGGGCGAGGAAGCGGAAGGGTGGCAGTGCAACGGCACGGCGCTCGGCCAGCAATTGTTCCGCCAGAGGATCGTAACCGTGTGCCGCCAGTAATCGCAGGTGTGGATCGTCGGGATGCAACGTTTGCACCAGGACGCGACCCGGGTGGGCGGCGCGCCCAGCGCGCCCGGCTACCTGAACCAGTAATTGGGAACTGTGCTCCAGAGCGCGAAAATCACTGGCGTAAAGTCCGGCATCGGCGTTGACCACTACCACCAGGGCCACATGGGGCAAGTGGTGGCCTTTGGCCAGCATCTGGGTGCCGACCAGCAGGCAGGGTTCGCCGCGCTTTACCTGGGCGAGGGTCTGTTCCAGGGCATCTCGGCGGCGGGTGCTGTCACGGTCGATGCGGTAAACGGGAATGTTGGGGAAGAGCGCCGCCAAGGTCTCCTCGGTACGTTCGGTACCGCTGCCCAGGGGGCGCAAGTCGGCACCAGCGCAGTTGGGACAGGCGGCGGGCACCGCACGGCGCTTGTCGCAGTGGTGACAGGCTAGCATGGGTGGCTGGCGGTGTAGCGTCATGCGCGCATCACAGTGGTCACAATCGGCCAGCCAGCCGCAGGCGTGACAAGCCAGTGTGGGCGCAAAGCCTCGGCGGTTGATGAACACCAGCACCTGATGACCGGCAGTGAGAGTTTCGCGTATCGCTTCAATGGCCGGTGGAATCAGACCACCCTGGCGTGGACGGCCGCGCAGGTCGAGCAGTTCCAGACGTGCAGGGGCGTGGCGGGTGGCGCGGCGGGTCAGATGCAGGTGGCGGTAGTTGCCGCGGGAGGCGTGGTAAAGGCTTTCCAGCGAAGGCGTGGCGCTGCCCAGCAGCAACGGGATGGCGTGATGCTTGGCGCGTGCCACGGCCAGATCGCGGGCGTGGTAACGCAGCCCCTCCTGCTGTTTGAAAGAGCCGTCGTGTTCCTCGTCGACAATAATCACGCCAGGTTGCGCCAGCGGGGTGAAGATAGCCGAGCGAGTACCGATAATGATGGCGGCGCGGCCACTGGCGGCGGCCTCCCAGGCATCGAGGCGCTCGCTATCGTTGAGGCCCGAGTGCAACGCCACCACTGGCACGCGAAAGCGACGGCGAAAACGCTCCAGGGTTTGCGGCGTCAGGCCAATTTCCGGTACCAGCAGCAAGGCTTGA
>DXFC01000014.1 GCA_019114645.1 Candidatus Halomonas stercoripullorum | reverse complement strand
GCCACGCCGGATCGACAGGCTGACGTCGTCCACCGCCAGCACGCCATCGAAGCGTTTACTGACCCGGCGGATCTCCATCAAGCCTTCTTCGCGCACCGGCCGTGGCTTGCCGGTGGGCAAGCCAGCGGACTGCTCGACGCTGCGCTGCAGCGACTCAGGCACCCGACTTCACCCGGTTCCAGATACGCGTATGGATACGCTGAACGGGAAGCGGCTTGTCCTCGGCGATATACAGGTTGTCCATCACCTCCTGGTCAGGATAGATAGCCGTGTCGTTGAGAATATCCGGGTCGAGGAACTCGTTGGCCGCCACGTTGGGATTGGCATAGACCACGTACTCGGTAATGCTGGCGGCAACTTCCGGCTCAAGCAGGAAATTGATGAACGCATGGGCGTTGTCAGGGTTCGGGGCATCGGCGGGGATCGCCAGCATGTCGAACCACAGCGCTGCACCCTCTTTGGGAATAATGTAGTCAATGGTGAAATCGCGTCCGGCCTCGGCGGCACGGTCGGCAGCCTGGAACACATCACCCGAGTAACCCGCCGCCACGCAGATTTCGCCATTGGCGAGATCAGAGATATAGCGCGACGAGTGGAAGTAGGTCACGTTGTCGCGTACGGCAGTAATCAACTCGCCGGCCGCCTCAAGGTCAGCGCTCTCTTCGGAAAGCGGTGAGAGTCCGAGATACGCCATGGCCGGTGCCAGCATTTCATCACCGGAGTCGAGCATGGAGATGCCACACCCCCCCTCACGCAGGGCCGTGGTGACCTCCGGATCGAAGAGCAGCGCCCAGGAGTCGAGGGGGGCATCGTCGCCCAGAATGGCCGTGACCCGCTCGACATTGTAGCCAATGCCGTTGGTGCCCCACATGTAGGGCACCGAATAACGGCTACCGGCATCCACCGAGGCCAGGTCATCCATCAGCTCCGGATTGAGGTTCACCATATTGGGCAGCTGGTCGTGGTCGAGCTCACGATAGACGCCGGCACTGATATGACGAGTCAAGTAGTGGTTGGAAGGCACTACCACGTCATAGCCGGAGCGTCCCGACAGCATCGCGGCATCCAGCACTTCGTTACTGTCATACACGTCATAGACCACCCGAATGCCGGTAGCCTCGGTGAACCTTTCCAGGGTGTCCAGCGCAATGTAGTCCGACCAGTTGTAGACCCGCACCTCGTTGGCCTGGGCCACATTGCCGAGCAATGCCACAGAACCCAGTGCTACAGAACCCAGCGCTACCATCAATGACGGTCTGTGTTGACATGCCATGTTAACTACCTCTGTGACCTGATCTTGTCAGCCCGGCACCAGCCTTGGCCGAACCCGGTTCTACTTCACACGCTCATTCACACACTCAGCAACAGGAACTCCCGTTCCCAAGAGCTGATGACCTGTTTGAAATTCTCGTTTTCCACCCGCTTGACCGCAACATAGCCGGTTACGAAACGATAACCCATATAGCGCTCAAGTTCGGCACAGTTTTCCATGCGTTCCAGCGCTTGTTCCAGCGTGAACGGCAAGCGCAAGTTGCGTCGCTCGAAAGCCCTGCCCCGAACCGGAGCAGAAGGATTGAGCTGTTTTATCATGCCGAGGTATCCACACAGCAGACTGGCTGCAATCGCCAGATAGGCGTTGGCATCGGCTCCAGGCAAACGGTTCTCGATACGCCGGTTCTGTGGTGATGAATCCGGAACCCGCAACCCGCAAGTACGGTTCTCTTCGCCCCACTCGACATTGACCGGTGCCGAGGTGTCGGGCAAGAAACGGCGAAACGAGTTGACGTTGGGTGCCATCAACGGCAAAGCCTCGGGAATAAAACGCTGCAGGCCGCCAATGTGGTGTAAGAATAGCTGGCTCATGCTGCCATCGGCATTCGAAAAAATGCTCTTGCCGGTGACTGCATCCAGCACACTCTGGTGAATGTGCATGGCACTGCCCGGTTCATTGGTGATGGGCTTGGCCATGAAGGTAGCTACCACATCGTGCTTGAGCGCCGCTTCGCGCAGAGTCCGCTTGAACACGAAAATCTGGTCGGCCAGCGCGAGCGGGTCGCCGTGACGGAAATTGATCTCCATCTGGGCGGTCCCCTCCTCGTGTATCAGCGTATCGATATCCAGCCCCTGGGTTTCACACCAGTCGTACATATCCTCGAACAAGGGGTCAAACTCGTTGGCCGCATCAATGGAGAAGGATTGTCGCCCCGTTTCCTGGCGTCCGCTGCGCCCAATGGGCGGTTGCAGCGGCAAATCCGGATCCTCGCAGCGCTTGGTCAGATAAAACTCCATCTCCGGCGCTACCACCGGTTGCCAGCCCTGCTCGGCATACAACGCCAGCACCCGCTTGAGCTGGTTGCGGCACGACAGCTCGATAGGGTTGCCCATCTTGTCGTAGCAGTCATGAATGACCTGGGCGGTAGGCTCCAGCGCCCAGGGCACCGGATAAACGGCATTTCGATCGGGGTGGCAAATCATGTCGATATCGGCGGGGTCAAGCAATGAATAGTAAAGATCATCTTCGACATAATCACCGGTCACGGTCTGCAACAGCACGCTCTCGGGCAGACGCATGCCCTTCTCCGTCATGAACTTGGAGACAGGCGTAATCTTGCCCCGGGCGATACCGGTGATGTCACTGACCAGACACTCCACCTCGGTAATGCGGCGTTCCTTCAGCCAGCTTGCCAGGTCTCTCATGGGATCCTCGTCACGGCCCTGCCAGGCCTTTTATTCTTTGCACAGGAAACTAAAGACGGTCACGCAACTTGTAAAAGTGGGTCGCCAGCACCAGCAGGGGCGTACGCAAGTGTTCCCCCCCCGGAAAACGACGATGGGGCATGGCGGCAAAAACATCAAAACGCTCGCTCTGTCCGGCAATGCTTTCAGCCATCACCCGCCCCGCCAGTCCCGCCAGGGCCATGCCGTGACCGGAGTAGCCCTGTGCGTAATATACGTTACTGCCAAGACGGCCGAAATCCGGTGCGCGATTAAATGTGATGGCGACATCGCCGCCCCAGCGATAATCAATGCGCACACCCTTGAGAGGAGGAAAAAGCTGCGCGATCTTGGCGTCCATGCGCCGTTGCAGCCTACGCGGCTCGCGTCCATTGTAGCTGACCTCCCCACCGTAGATCAGCCGCTTGTCAGCGGAAAGCCGATAATAGTCCAGCACGAAATTGGCATCTGACAAGGCATCATTGCGCGGCAACACCTGAGCAGCACGCTCATCTCCCAGCGGCTCGGTAGCCACCATATAGTTCGCCGCCCGCATGATGCGCCCCTTCAGTTCCGGCAACAGGCGGCCGAGGTGGGCGTTGGTGCCTACCACGACAAAATCCGCATTGATCTCGCCTTGCCGGGTCACCACCGTGGCCGGCTGACCACGGCGGATGCGCAATGCCGGACTATGCTGGTGGATGGTGACACCGGCCCGCTGTGCCGCGCGCGCCAGACCCAGCGTATAATTCAGCGGATGCAGGTGGCCGCCCTCGCTCTCGTAGAGGGCTCCGGGGTAAGCATCGGTCACCACATGTTCACGCAGCGCACCATCCTCCAGCCAGCGCAACGCCTCATAGCCATAGTCGCGGGCCATACGCGCCTGAAACTCGCGTAATTCACGCACATGGCGCGGCTTGACCGCCGCATGCAGATAACCCCAGTCAAGATCGCACGGAATTTTGTGGACTTC
>DXFC01000100.1 GCA_019114645.1 Candidatus Halomonas stercoripullorum | reverse complement strand
TTCATGCTACCCTCTACGGTCGGCTCACTGGTGAACCGGGGGATCTGCAGGCACTGTTTGAGCAACGCTATGCTGCCGAGCCCTTCATTGATGTCATGCCGGTTGGCAGTCATCCCGAAACGCGTAGCGTCAAGGGCGCTAACATGTGTCGTCTTGCGCTCCACCGGCCGGGCAATGGCGATACCGTCGTGGTACTGTCCGTCATCGATAATCTGGTCAAGGGGGCTTCCGGCCAGGCGATACAGAACCTCAACTTGATGTTTGGTCTGCCCGAGAATGCCGGTCTTGCCGCTCCAGCCTTGATGCCCTAGTACTTGAATACCCGGCTTGGCGTTACTTCACCCTACCCTGGCGAAAGTTGACCCTTTTGCCAGGGTTTGGGGATAATCACTGTTCCACTCATCCTGCAAGGAGAGGAGGATATCCATGAGCGGTGTTCAATCTTTTGCCCCCACACCCATGATGCTGTCCGATACCGCCAGAAAGCGACTGCTGGCGCTCATCGAAGAAGAAGGCAATCCCGAGCTCAAGCTGCGGGTCTACGTGACGGGTGGCGGCTGTTCCGGCTTTCAATACGGCTTTGACTTTGCCGACTCGGTCGGCGAGGACGATACCGTCATCGAATTCGGCGATGCCTCGCTGGTGGTCGATGAGCTCTCCTATCAATACCTGGTCGGTTCCACGGTCAACTATGAGGAGGGACTTGCCGGTGCCCGCTTCCTCATAAGCAACCCCAATGCAACGACCACCTGCGGCTGTGGCTCCTCCTTCATGGTTTAACTCCCGACTTGACGCTCTCCAGGATTCTCGTCATGTTGACAGGGCAATCCCACCAAGAATGTCCTAAAAATGGGGAGCCCAATGAAAAAATTCCGCTTCAAGCTCAATAATTACAAACTGCCACTGCTCACGCCCGCCCTGGCCTTCGGTCTGGCGTTTTCCGCCACTGCCACGGCCGCGGGTCCAACCGTCAATGTTGCTACCGACCCCAGTTTCGTCCCCTTCGAAATGCTGGATCCCGATACCGGGGAAATGGTCGGTTTCGATATGGACATCATCAATGCAGTCGCTGAACGGGCCGGCTTCACGATCAATCTCACCACCATGGAGTTCGCCGGCATCATTCCTGCCGTGCAGACCGGCAACCAGGAAATCGCCATTGCCGGGATCACCATCACCGAAGAGCGCGCCGAGATCGTCGACTTCTCCGACCCCTACTACGATTCCGGTCTGCAGATCATCGTGCGTGCCGACAACGACAGTGTCGAAGCCATCGAAGATCTTGCCGGCATGTCCATTGCCACGCGCATCGGCTCCACCAGTTACGATTTCCTCCAGCAAACCCTGGGTGATGATGCCGATATCGTGCCTTACCCTGGCAACAGCGACATGTACATGGCCCTGCTGGGTCGTAACGTCGATGCGGCTTTCTACGACGCACCCAACGTCGCTTACTTCTCCCAGACTCGCGGTGAAGGACGCACCAAGGTGGTTGGCCCGCTCTATGAAGGCCAGCAGTACGGCATCGTCTTTCACAAGGGCAGCGAATGGGTCGAGCCAACCAACCAGGCACTGGCCGAGATGCGCGAAGACGGCACCTACGATGAAATCTACGAAAAGTGGTTCGGTGCAGCCCCCTCTAGCGACTAACTCCAACCCCAAGGACACACGCAAGCTATTCGCTTGATATCGGCACCGCAGGGTCGGGGGCGAAGCCTCCGGCCCTCGCCCACGTTGCGCCCCCAACCGTGGAGAGACACGTGTGGAAGTAACCTTTCAATTTGACTGGGCGGCGGCGTTCCGCTCGATCCCCCACCTGTTGCCAGGCATTCCCTGGACGCTGCTGATTTCGTTTGGCGGCCTGGCCATCGGGTTTTTCATTGGTATTTTTTTCGGTCTGTTGCGCATCAGTCCGGTGCGCTGGCTACGTTGGCCGGCCATTATCTATATCGAGGTGTTTCGCGGTACTCCCATACTGGTGCAGGTGCTGTTCATCTTCTATGGCCTGCCCCAGCTGCTGGGCAGCCCGATCAATGCCCTCACCGCCGGCATAGCCGCGATTGCGGTCAATTCCGGAGCCTACATCTCGGAAGTGGTACGCGGCGGCGTGCAGTCCATTGAACGTGGTCAGCGTGAGGCGGGGTTGTCGTTAGGGCTATCACGTACCCAATCCTTCCTCTATATCATCTGGCCACAGGCCTTTCGGCGCATGATCCCGCCCCTGGGCAACCAGGGCATCATCAGCATCAAGGATACCTCGCTATTCTCGGTGATCGGGGTCGGTGAGCTGGTACGCCAGGGTCAGATTTATATCGCCACGACCTTCACCGCGCTGGAAGTCTATTTCATGGTGGCCCTGCTGTATCTGGCGATCACCTGGAGCTTATCCATTGTCTTGCGGCTACTTGAACGCCGCGGGTTGGTTGGCTAGACAGCCAAATGACAGGAGCCATTGCATGACTGATTCCTCTGCCCAGCCCATCGTTCGCATGGAGCAGATCAACAAACATTTCGGGTCGCTGCACGTACTCAAGGATGTCAGCCTGACGGTGGAGTCTGGCGAAGTGGTCGTGATCATCGGTGCCAGCGGCTCAGGAAAATCAACGCTGATCCGTTGCATCAATGGATTGGAAGAGTTCCAGTCCGGCCATATTGAAGTCGATGGTGACGAACTGCTGCCTCACGGTAAAAGCAGCCGCGCCTTGCAAACCATACGCACCGAAGTGGGCATGGTATTCCAGCAGTTCAACCTGTTCCCGCATCTAAGCGTACTGGAGAATGTGACCCTGGCCCCAATGAAGGTACGCGGCTACAGCCGCACTGAAGCGACTGAAACCGCCCAGCGACTGCTGAATCGTGTGGGTATTGCCGACCAGGCCGACAAGTACCCCGCGCAGCTCTCCGGTGGTCAACAGCAGCGTGTGGCATTGGCCCGGGCCTTGGCCATGGAACCGCGCCTGATGCTGTTCGACGAGCCCACCTCTGCACTGGATCCCGAGATGATTGGTGAAGTGCTCGATGCCATGCGCGAGCTGGCTCGCGAAGGGATGACCATGATCATCGTCACCCATGAAATGGGTTTCGCCCGAGAAGTCGCGGATCGAGTGGTCTTCGTTCACCAGGGAGAAATTACCGAGCAGGCGCCTCCCGCTGTGCTGTTTGACAACCCTCAACATGAGCGTACTCAAAACTTTCTTTCGCGTATTCTCAAGTACTGAAATTAGTTAAAGCCCTGTTTTTGGGCTCTGTTTTCAAGCCCTGCCACAATGGCAGGGCTTTTTTTGTCCTGTGGATACTTTTTTTTAACTGACACCTATTTCGTGCCGTGAAACGCATGGTTATCAGCTTTAGTCACTTTTCACGCAACTGTTCACAGCCGCGGTGACAAGCCCGGTAGGCAGCGGTGGAAAAGTCGTGTAGTTTTGCCGCTGTGGACAAGAGGCACTTTCATCCACAGCCTCGCCAACACCTATACGCAGTCAGTCCGCTACTTTTACGCCTCATCATCAACAAGCTAACCCGTTGTTTACAAAACACTTAACCTGTTTTTACACAGAAATCATCCACACTAATAACAACAACCACAATAGAACTTCTTTCTTAATTCTTTATGTATTGTAGTGATATGACTTCTGTGGCCAAACGCTGGTCGTGTGGAAAACACTGACGCTTACCCACAGGCGGTTTATACTGGCGAGCGTTTTTCATCGTTCTGCAATCAGCTGCGTACAAGCGCAACGAGGTGCACCTTGGAGTATCCC
>DXFC01000099.1 GCA_019114645.1 Candidatus Halomonas stercoripullorum | reverse complement strand
ACAGCTGGTGGGCACCAGAGCATACCGGTAGTGCACTCCATGCCTTCACTGTGGGTGCGCTGGGCACCCTGGCCAGCAGCATCATGTTGCGGCATGTGATTCTGCGCGCCAAGCACTACCCTGAGCGGGAGTGGAGTCTATGGGTGCTGGCAGGCCTGTTCGCGCTGGCGGCACTGTTGCGGCTGTGGGCATTCCAGAGCGGCAGTAGCTGGCTGGTTTTGCTATGGAGCTCGGCACTGGCCTGGAGCCTGGCCTGGCTGCTGGTAGCCTGGCGGTTGTGGGTCTGGATCGTACGCTTGCCGGAGCGCAATGGATAAATTTGATCCGGAGCAATAGAGCCGTCAGCTGTCGAGACGCTACTGCGTCGTGAATGTCATACTGTGGTGTATCAGGCGTGGCAGGCCCACGCCACCGTTTCAAGAGGCCGTTTTCGAGCATGCAAGACGATCAACTGTTCAACCGCCCGTTGGTGGAAAAATACGACCGCCCGGGGCCGCGTTACACTTCTTACCCTACCGCGCCCCAGTTCCATTCGGCCTTTGCCGAGGATGACTACCGGGCTGCAGCCGAGCGCAGCAACCGGGTCGCCTTGCCCAAGCCACTGTCGGTTTATGTGCACATCCCGTTCTGCCGGAGCCTGTGCTACTACTGTGCCTGCAACAAGATCATTACCCACAACACCGAGCGGGCGGCAGAGTACCTTGACTGGCTGAAACAGGAAATTCAGGTGCAGGGTGCCCTGTTCGACGAAACGCGACGCATGACCCAATTGCATCTGGGTGGCGGTACTCCGACTTACCTGAGCAATGCCCAGCTTGGCGACTTGATGACGGCACTGGATTCGGCCTTTCACTTCGCACCAGTGGAAGAGCGCGAGTTTTCGCTCGAAGTCGACCCGCGTACCGTCACGCCGGCACAAATTCATGAATTGCATGCGCTGGGCTTCAACCGGCTGAGCTTCGGGGTGCAGGACTTCGATCCCGATGTGCAGAAAGCGGTCAATCGCGAGCAGAGCGAGGAGCAGGTCTTCGAGCTGGTGCAGGCCGCCCGCGACGCGGGTTTCCAGTCGATCAGTGTCGATCTGATCTACGGTCTGCCGCTGCAGACAGTGGCCAGCTTTGATACGACCCTGGACAAGATTATCGCTTTGCGCCCAGATCGGCTCGCCACCTACAGCTATGCCCACCTGCCAGAGCTGTTCAAGGCACAACGCCTGATCCGCCCCGAGGACATGCCGCCGCCCGAGCGCAAGATCGAGTTGCTGGAGCTGACCATTCGCCGGCTGACAGCCGCCGGTTACGTCTATATCGGCATGGATCACTTCGCCCTGCCCGAGGATGAACTGACCCTGGCCAAGGAGAACGGCACCCTGCAGCGCAACTTCCAGGGCTACTCCACCCATGCCGACTGCGACATGATCGGCCTGGGCATTACCTCCATCGGCAAGGTTGGCGACAGCTACAGCCAGAACGTCAAGGAGACTGCCCAGTACCAGGCGCGGCTCGAAGCGGGAAGGCTGCCGGTCATGCGCGGCTATCGTCTCAACGATGATGATCGTTTGCGCCGTGATGTGATCAATACACTGATGTGCCATGGACGCCTCGACTTCGCCGAGATCGAATCACGCCACGATATCGTCTTTGACGAGTACTTCGCCGATGCCCTGGAACAGCTCGACGAGATGGAACGGGATGGCCTGGTTGCCATTCAGGCGAATGGGCTAGAAGTCTTGCCGGCCGGGCGTTTGATGATGCGTAACATGGCCATGGCTTTCGATGCCTACCTCAAACCCAACGAAGGACGTTTCTCACGCACGGTGTGACTCGCTATGGCTAGCGCAAAACGGCGCCTTGGAAGGCGCCGTTTTGCGTTGAGGTGTGGTTTATGCAGCAGGTAACGCCGGTAACCACAAGGCTAGCGCCACCAGTGTCGCCAGCAGTACCGGCGGGGTAATCAACAGGCCAATCTTCATGTATTGGCCCCAGCTGATCCTATAGCCTTTCCCGGCCAGAACGTGGAGCCACAGCAAGGTGGCCAAGCTGCCGATGGGGGTGAACTTCGGCCCTAAATCGTTACCGATGACGTTGGCATAGATCATCAGCTCTTGTGTAGCAACGGGTACTTGGGCCTGATCGATGGCTAGGGCGCCGACCAGGGTCGAAGGCATGTTATTCATCACTGATGCGACGATAGCCGAGAGGAAGCCGGTACCGACCGTGGCGATGAAATTGCCTTGCTGTGCCAGCCATTCCAGCGCCAATGCTCCATAGTGGGTCAAACCAGCATTACCCAGCCCATAGACCACCAGATACATGCCAATCGAAAACAGCACGATCTGCCAGGGTGCGCCCTTGAGCGCAGCGGTGACCGAGACTACAGCGCCACGTCCTTGTCGCCACCAGCGCCCGGCAATCGCCATGAGCAACACCGCTGCCGTGCCGGTGACGAATGAGATGGGAACCCCTAGTGGTGCGGTGATGAAATAGGCAATAAGCAGTACTACAAGCAGTGGAAAGGCTGCTCGGAAGACCAGCGAATCCTTGATCGCCGATTGAGGGGCATCGAGCATCGCTACCGAATAGCGCTGCGGAATTCGGCGGCCGAAAGCGATCCAGAGCACAACGAGCGTGGCCGTTAGCGAGACCAGGTTGACCGGTACCATGACCGCCGCATAGCGATCGAAGCCAATGTCAAAATAATTGGCGCTGACGATATTGACCAGGTTAGAGATAATCAGCGGCAGGCTAGTGGTATCGGCGACGAAGCCTGTGGCGATGATAAAGGCAAAGGCGGCGGGGGGAGAAAAATTCAGCCGCAGCAGAATGGCGATCACAATCGGTGTCAACAACAGGGCAGCGCCGTCGTTGGCGAAGAAGGCGGCAATAATGGCGCCCAGTACCACGGTCAGCGGAAAGAGCAGATGCCCCCAGCCATTCCCCCAGCGCGCTACATGGAGTGCCGCCCAAGCGAAGAAACCGGCCTCGTCCAGAATCAGGGAAATAACGATCAGCGCGACGAAGGTGAAGGTGGCATCCCAAACGATATCCCACACCACACCGACATCCGCCCATTGCACGACACCCACGAGTAGTGCCACCACAGCGCCACCCAGCGCGCTCCAGCCAATACCCAACCCTCTGGGCTGCCAGATCACCAAGACCAAGGTGACGGTGAAAATAACCAATGCCAGCATTAAAGCCCCTTGGGTTCAGTGAGTGCTTTGATTGACGCGACGCGAGACTGCCTCGGCACTCTCGACACGTTCTGAATACCGGTCCGTTAAATAGCCGGAGCGCCCGCGCATGAGCCAGGTAAACTTCACCAGTTCCTCGCACACATCGACGATACGCAGATATAGCGGCGACGGCTTCATACGGCCGGCATCGTCAAACTCGGCAAACGCCTTGGGTACCGAGGATTGGTTGGGGATAGTGACCATTCGCATCCAGCGCCCGAGGATGCGCAGCTGATTGACCGCGTTGAAACTCTGGCTCCCACCGGAAACTTCCATCACCGCCAATGTCTTGCCTTGGGTGGGTCGAACGCCACCCAGGGCGAGTGGAATCCAGTCTATCTGCGCCTTCATGATACCGGTCATGGCGCCGTGGCGTTCGGGGCTGACCCACAGCATGCCGTCGGACCATTCAGCCAATTCGCGGAGTTCCTGGACTTTGGGATGGTCCGCGCTGGTATCGTCGGGCAACGGCAGACCGGAAGGGTTGAAAGTGCGCACTTCACATCCATACCAACGAAGCAATCGCCCGGCCTCTTCCGAGGCGAGGCGAGAGAAAGAGCGTTCACGCAGCGAACCGTAGAGCACCAGAATCCTGGGTGGGTGCCGAGGCGCATCCGGCCCAGCCAGTGCCTCGACATCAATTGGCTGTAATTGGTCCGGCACAATGTTAGGAAGATCAT
This sequence comes from Candidatus Halomonas stercoripullorum, assembly GCA_019114645.1. GTDB lineage: Bacteria > Pseudomonadota > Gammaproteobacteria > Pseudomonadales > Halomonadaceae > Halomonas > Halomonas stercoripullorum. Next base: position 5,339 of record DXFC01000099.1, on the reverse strand, counting down.
CAAAAGAGACGGAGCTGCTCATTTTTCCTCCCCGGAATAACGCACGACTTCACCATCTTCCTTGGTAAAGGTTGCAACCGGCTCGGTGACCAGGTCCAGGACAAGCTCTGAAGGTCGGCACAGGCGTGCGCCTTTATCGGTGACCACGATTGGGCGATTGATCAGAATTGGATATGCCATCATGGCGTCGATCAGCTGTTCGTCTGTCAGCGTGGGGTCGTCCAGCTTGAGCTCGTCGTAAGGTGTTCCCTTTCGCCGTAACAACTCACGCGGGGTTATCCCCATCATGGCGATCAAATCAACCAGCCGTTCTCGATTGGGTGGTGTCTTGAGATATTCGATTATCTCGGGCGTCTCGCCGGAAGCCTTGAGCATCGCCAAGGTGTTGCGCGATGTACCGCAGGCGGCATTGTGATAGATCAGGGGCTGCATAACGATTTCACTTCTCTTCTTTTGCAATGGAGTTTGTGATTGAGCATTCGCTCAGTGAAGCCATCAGTGGCTCGCAGAGTTCCGGATGCCCGGCGCAGCAGTCACGAACCAGAAACTGGATTGCCTCTTTCACATGATCAAGGTTCGCGCGATAAATGATCGAGCGACTCCGCCTGCGCGAGTTGATCCATCCCGCACGCGTGAGCACCGCGAGATGGGCCGACATCGTGTTGTGGGGCACATTTAGCTGGCGTGCAATTTCACCCGCAGGCAGGCCAGCGGGTTCGTGGTGCACAAGGAGCCGAAATGCCCCCAGGCGAGTTTCCTGGGAGAGTGCGGCAAAGCTGGTGATGGCATCATTAATTTCCATATGTCCAAGATTATGGAAATATATGGGAAGAATCAACCCCAGCCTTGCGCAGGCTGGGCCTCTCAAACAGGCACTGAAGTGTGTGTTTCCGCTTAGCGACTGGCGTCAGGCCGGTTGTGGCAGTGCTTCCAAGTGTTGAGTCGTGGGTTTGACGCCGGAAGGGGTGGGTCGATACTTGCGCATGATATAGCGCAGGCGCTGCATCACATCCAGGTTGGCGGCTTCCATCTTGGCCAGGGCCGCCATGGCTGCGTCGATGTGCCCCTCTTCATAGTGATGCACGGCGTCGATGGCTTGGCGGTGCACTTCGCGGTGGGGTAGCTCCAGTGCCTGAAAATCCTCGTCGTCGCGAAATTGCGTGCTGCCGGTGCCGGCGTAATACCACTGCCCCAGGGCACACTGGGTTTCATCGGGCAGGTCGGCGGCCCGCTTGTCCGACAAGCCCATGAAAATGCGATAGACTTCGAGCTTGATCTCCAGCTCTTCCAGATTGGCCAGCTCCACCTCGCTCAGCATGGCGGAAAACGACAATGCCTGGCTACTGTCGCGGGTCAGGCCCAGCAGTTGTTCGGTGCGTTGCATCACGCGGCTGGCCTCGGCGCTCAGGCGCTCTGCCTTGCGCGCGTTATCCTCCATCACACTATCAACCTGGCCAGCCTGGCTAAGAATACTGCTGTTCAGTCCGCCGATCTCGTCGGTGGCTTGAGTCGTGCGCGACGCCAGGGCGCGCACTTCGGTGGCCACCACGGCAAAACCGCGTCCCGACTCACCGGCACGCGCCGCTTCGATGCTGGCATTGAACGCCAGCAGCGTGGTTTGCATCGAGATCTCCTCAATGGCGCCGACGAAGCTGTTGATGCGCCCGGCGTCACCGCGCAGCGAGGTAACCTGTTCGGCGGCCTGGGCGATGCGCTGATTGAGACCGCGCAACTCCACTACCATCTCATTCAGGGCATCCTGGCTGCACAGCGACTCACTGGCGGTAAAGTCCGTGGTCTGTTGATTGCTCAACAATAATTCGGAGAGCTCCGAAAAGGAGCCGTGCAGTGCGACTACCGAGTCGCCGAATCCGGTGAGATTGGTAAATAGCTGCTGGTGGAGCTTTTGCTCTGCTTCCAGCGTATTGATACGGGCCTGCAGGCGGTCGCGCTCCAGGCGCAGGGCATTGGTTTCTTCTTGAGCGGCCCGATGCGGGGCGCGAGACGCTCGCTTCCAAAGGCGCATTGGAGCTCCTTGTCGTTCTGGCACGGTCCGCAGGGTAACGGGCGGTATGCGTGACTGTTCTGGGCAGAAGTGATTCTAATGTGTCATTTAGTATACTTGTTTTCAAGGGACCATTTTCACTTTTTCAGAGCCACCCTGTACCTCCTCTTCGGTAGTGGTGGCCGGCATCATCTGACAGGCCGCTTGGGGATCAAGTAGTTACCGGATTGCAACCCCCTTCGTTGAAAAATAAGCCATATATGGTGCTTGATCGCTCTTTGTGAACTATATATGGTACGCAGGCCCTAGCAGAGGCACGTAACGGGAGCTTGACGCGCATCAGTACAGAGAGACAGCGTCGAGCTTAGGATGAGGGGTTCGACTCACTGGAGAGATGCCATGTTGCCGCTGTCCCTGTCGCGTCTGCCGCGACCTCCCGCTCCGACCCGCCTGATACGTGCGCTTGACCCTCGTGTACCGCTTGTGCTGAAACGCCAGCTGGTTGAACGGCTACTCAATCGTACTTTTGCCGAACCGCTGGCAGAAGGGGATTTCGATGCGCTGGCCGGCCGGCGTGTCTGCTTACACGTAGAGGACCTGGGGGTGGTATTGACGCTGACCCTGGAAGGCGAGCAGTTTCTGCTCACCCGTGATCAGGGGGAAGCCACCATCCGTGGTGGCTGGCGTGAGTTTTTATGCCTGGCGACCCGCCGCGAAGACCCCGATGCGCTGTTCTTTCAGCGTCGGCTGGTGATTGAAGGTGACACCGAGCTTGGTCTGACGGTGAAAAACCTGCTCGACAGCCGTGAAGAGGGTTTGGCTCAAGGTCGTCTGGGTGAGTGGCTGGCGCGGTTTGAACGTATGGCGCGTCAGGAAGATTGACGATTATGAATTTTTGACCCTTACTGGAGATCCCCTGAATGAGTACTTCCACCAAGGTCGTCAAGACATCCCATGAGGTGCCCATGCAAGCACCCTCCCGCGATATCTGGGATTCCAAGTATCGTCTCAAGGATCGTCATGGGCGTCCCGTCGACAAGGACGTGGCCGCCACTTGGGAGCGCGTCGCGCGCGCCCTGGCGGCCGTGGAAGGCGACAAAGCCGAAGAGTGGTTACCCAAGTTCCGATGGGCGCTGGAAAATGGTGCCATTCCGGCCGGACGCATCATGTCCAATGCCGGTGCCGAGGCGTACAAGCCGGCAGTGAGCCTGATCAACTGTACTGTCTCGCGCACCATCCGCGACTCCATGCAGGACATCCTCTCTTCGGTGGTGGATGCCGGCATGACGCTCAAGGCGGGTTGCGGCATTGGTTACGAATTCTCCACCCTGCGCCACAAGGGCGCCTTTGTGTTTGGTGCCGGTGCCGGCACCAACGGCCCGCTGGCATTCATGGATATCTACGACAAGATGTGTTTCACCGTGGCCTCGGCGGGCGGCCGCCGTGGTGCGCAGATGGGCACTTTTGATGTGGGCCATCCCGACGTGCGGGCCTTTATCGAAGCCAAACGCGAAGCGGGTCGCCTGCGTCAGTTTAACCTCAGCCTGCTGATCACCGATGAGTTCATGGAGGCGGTGAAAAACGACGCTGAGTGGCCGCTGGCTTTTCCGCTGCATGCCGGTGAAAAAGATGACGTCAAAGCCGAAGACCTGATCTACCGCGACTGGCCGGTGATCGAGGATGACTACACTGTCGATGCCGAAGGACGCGTCGCCTGTCGTGTTGTCGAGGTGATCAAGGCGCGCGAGTTGTGGGACACCATCATGCGCTCCACCTACGATTTCGCCGAGCCGGGCTTCATCCTGATTGATCAGGTCAATCGCATGAACAATAACTGGTTCTGCGAAGAGATCCGCGCTACCAACCCCTGCGGCGAGCAGCCTCTGCCCCCCGAGGGCGCCTGTCTGCTGGGTTCGGTGAACCTGACCCGCTTCGTCATCTATCCGTTCGGCAAGAAGCCGCGTTTCGACTGGGAGCGCTATCGCCAGGTAGTGGCGATCTTCACCCGCATGCTCGATAACGTGGTGGAGATCAGCAGCCTGCCGCTGGAAGGTCAGCGCCGTGAAATCGAGGCCAAGCGCCGCCACGGCATGGGCTTCCTGGGCCTGGGCTCGACCCTGACCATGCTCAAGATCCCTTACGGCTCGGCCGAATCACTTGCCTTTACCGAAGAGGTGAGCCGCAACCTGGCCATCGAAGGCTGGAAACAGGCGCTGGAGCTCTCCCGCGAGAAGGGCATGGCCCCGATTCTGGCACAAGACTTCGAGATCACACCGAAGATGCTGCGCGAGCGGCCCGAGCTTAAGCAGGATGGTTACGAGATCGGCGACAAGGTGCCCGGTCGCATCCTGCATGCGCGCTATAGCCGCTATATGCAAAAGGTTGCCGAAGTGGAGCCGGAGCTGGTTGCCCAGCTCGCCGAGCATGGCGCACGCTTTACTCACCACAGCTCAATTGCGCCGACCGGTACCATTTCGCTGTCGTTGGGCAACAACGCCTCCAACGGCATCGAACCCTCATTCTCGCACCGCTATTTCCGTAACGTGATCCAGGCGGGCAAGAAAACCAAAGAGCAAGTGGAAGTGGTCTCCTTCGAGCTGGCGGCCTATCGCCACTTCATCGCCAGCGATGCGGTGGAGAGCGACCTGCCCGATTACTTTATCACCGCTGATTCGGTCACACCGCAGCAGCATGTGGCCGTACAGGCAGCGGCCCAGACCTGGGTTGATTCGGCGATTTCCAAGACGGTTAACGTGCCTACCGAGTTCCCCTTTGAGCAGTTCAAGGACCTCTATCTGGACGCTTATCAAAGCCAGCTCAAGGGCTGCACCACTTTCCGCTTCAACCCGGAGGCATTCCAGGGCGTATTGGTGCGCGAAGACGACCTCAAGAACACGACCTATGTGTTCGAGCTGGAGAACGGCGAGCGTCTTGAGCTTGCCGGCGACGAAACGGTGATTTACGACGGCGAGGAGCACAACGCGGCGAACCTCTATGATGCGTTGAAGGAGGGCACCTATGGCAAGTGGTAACTCACAACTTGCTGCGCTTTGTGTCACTCAACAGTTTTACGGAGTAGCCCGCTGATGGCCGTCGAGATCAAGTCCAAGATAGTTGCGTATAGCGTCAAGAAAGAGGTGCAAGAGACACCGCCGCCACTGGCTGATGAAAACCCGCTGACGGTACGCATCCCTTCGCGCCCTGAAGGGACGCTGGAGGCGGTGTCGGAGAAGATCTCCTACGTTGGCGCCGAAGGCCGCAAGAAGGTCTACCTGCTGGTGTCGTTCATGCCGGTGCAAGGCGTGCTCAATGGCAAGCGGGTGATCATTGAGCG
>DXFC01000098.1 GCA_019114645.1 Candidatus Halomonas stercoripullorum | reverse complement strand
TTCCGGTGTGGAGTCGAAGAAGGTCCACGAGCCCACGTCCTGATACCCCACCTTCATGCCTTCTTCCCAATACGGCCCGGTGGGCGATGGCGCCATGCGCCACTTGGGAGAACCATCCTCGTTATTGACCGGCAGGTTGGGGTCGGTCATGTCAGCGGTGAACGTGGTGTACCAGAATATCTGCTGGGCGATATTACCCTGTGCCGGTACCGGGCCCGCCTCGCCAAACGTCATGCCTTGCGCTTCGGGTGGCGCATACTTGTCCAGCCATTCGACCATCTTGGTGACGGCGAACACGGAGGCCGGTGAGTTGGTGGCCCCCCCACGGCTGACGCTGGCGCCCACCGGGCGGCTCTCTTCATCCACACGAATCCCCCAGTCATCCACCGGGTTGCCGAACGGCACCCCGGGGCTGCCCATGCCCGCCATGGAGAGCCAGGAGTCGTGGAAGCGCCAGCCCAGCGACGGGTCGCGACGGCCGTAATCCATGTGCCCATAAACGGTCACCCCGTCGATCTCGCCAACATGCTCGGTAAAGAATTCGGCGATATCCTCGTAAGCCGTCCAGTTGGTTGGCACGCCGAGGTCATAGCCATAGATATCGCGAAACTGCTCCTGCAGATCCTCGCGCTGGAACCAGTCATAGCGGAACCAGTAGAGGTTGGCGAACTGCTGGGCGGGCAGTTGGTAGATGCTGCCGTCTGGCCCTGTGGTGTATTGAATGCCGATGAAGTCTTCCAGATCCAGGCTCGGTAGCGTGTAATCGGCCCACTCATTCTCCATCGCCTGCGACAGGTTGATGGTAGTACCGTAGCGGATGTGCGTACCGATAGAATCCGAATCGTTGATGAAACCGTCATAAATATTGCGCCCGGTCTGCATCTGGGTCTGCATGTTATCCACCACATCACCTTCACCGATGATGTTGTGGGTCACCCGGATGCCGGTAAGCTCGGCGAAGGCCGGCGCCAGCACATCCCGCTCCCACACATGGGTTGTCAGGCCCTCGGCAACGGTGTTGATCTCCATGCCGCGGAACGGTTCGGCGGCCTGGGCGAACCACAGCAGCTCCTCGATCTGCTCCTCGCGCGACAAGGTAGAGTTCTGGAAATGCTCGTCGACCAGGCGTTCGGCGATAGCGCGAGTCTCGTCGGACTGAGCGTGCAGCGCGGCTGAAGCAAGCAGCAGGCTGCCTGCAATGGCCGTCAGTTGGATTCTCTTGTTATTCATGCTGACCTCATTCTGGTGGTTGCCATCCATGACACGGTTATCATCCGTACTGCCTTGGTTCAGCCCCAGCGCATCAACACCAGCGTCCAGAGGACAGCAGCCCCCAGGGCAAACCAAATCGAGATATTGGTGAAGCCAACGACCGCTAAATGAATATAAGCTGCCGAGAGCAGCCCAATGAACAGCCGGTCACCGCGGGTGGTAGCGAGTGGCAGAAAACCGCGCCGCTCCACACTGGGCGATACCCATTCCCAAGCCGACATGCCAAGCAGGAGCGCGGCGATGACGGAAAAGAAAATTGCGGTAGGCTGCGTCCACACCATCCACTCCATTGCGCTTTGCTCCTCTCAGGTACGGCCCAATGCGAAGCCCTTGGCGATATGGTTGCGCACGAAATAGACCACCACGATGCCCGGGATAATGGTCAATACTGCGGCGGCAGCCAGGGTTCCCCAATCGATACCTGAGGCCGTCGAGGTGCGCGTCATGATCGAGGCGATAGGCTGCGCATTGGTAGCGGTCAAGGTACGGGAGAGCAGTAATTCGACCCAGGAGAACATGAACAGGAAAAACAGCGTCACACCGATTCCCGAGCGGATCATGGGCAAGAAAATGGTGACGAAGAAGCGCGGGAAACTGTAACCGTCGATAAAAGCCGTTTCATCCACTTCCTTGGGCACGCTGCTCATGAACCCTTCGAGAATCCATACCGCCAGCGGGATATTGAACAGGCAGTGAGCCAAGGCCACGGCGATATGGGTGTCGAACAGGCCTACCGAGTAGTAGAGCTGGAAATAGGGCAACAGGAATACCGCCGGTGGCGCCATCAGGTTGGTCAACAGCCAGAAGAAAAGGTGTTTGTCACCGATAAATTTAAAACGGCTAAATGCATAGGCGGCAGGCAGTGCGACGGTAATGCTGATCAGCATGTTCATCAGCACGTAAGCCAGCGAGTTCACGTAGCCCATGTACCAGTTGGCGTCCGTGAAAATGCCCATGTAATTGTCGAAGGTAAAGTTTTGTGGCCAGAGTGAAAAACTGCCGAGAATCTCGCTATTGGTCTGGAACGACAAGTTAAGCAACCAGTAGATCGGCAATATCACACACACCAAGTAAAACCCCAGCAACACACGACGGCGCCAGCGACTGAATGCGGAACGCCCCCGCTGGCGGCGCTTGGCGGCCAGTTTTTCCGCATGTTGGCGGACGCTATCCGGCGTGGTCGGAGCAGAGCGGGACATGTCAGCTCCCCCTCTCTGTGGCCTTGTCTTTCTGGCTATTCATGATGGCGGTGTAGAAAACCCAGCAAACCAGCAGAATGACAAGAAAATAGATGAGTGAAAACGCCGCCGAAGGACCCAGGTCCTGCTGGCCGATCGCCATGGTAGTCAACGACTGGCTAAGGAAGGTGGTGGAACTGCCTGGCCCTCCGCCAGTGAGCACAAATGGCTCGGCATAGATCATGAAAGAGTGCATGAAGCGCAGCAGCACTCCGATGACCAGCACGTTGGTCAGCTTGGGTAGCTGGATATAGCGAAACACTGCCCACTGTGAAGCGCGGTCGATACGTGCGGCTTGGTAGTACGCATCGGGGATCGAGCGCAGGCCGCTATAGCACAGCAGGGCAATCAGCGGCGTCCAGTGCCAGACATCCATGAGGATGATGGTGACCCAGGCATCAGTGGGGTTGCGGGTAATGTTGTAGGCATAGCCCAACTCACGAATGCCTACCCCCATCAAGCCAATATCGCCGCGGGTGAAGAGCTGCCAAATGCTCCCTACCACATTCCATGGGATCAACAAGGGCAGTGTAATCAGGATCAGTACCGCTGACGCCTGCCAGCCACGCTTGGGCATCAGCAAGGCAATGCCGATGCCCAGCGGCACTTCGATTGCCAAAATCGTAAACGAGAAGGCAAATTGACGCAGCAGTGCCGCCTGCAACGCTGGGTCGTTGAGCATGACTTCGAACCACTCGGTGCCGGTAAAGAAGCGTGTATTGGCATCGAACACATCCTGTACCGAGTAGTTGACTACCGTCATCAGCGGAATAATGGCGGAGAACGCCACCAGCAGCAGCATCGGCAGGATCAGGAACCACGCCCGATTGTTCGGCACTTTGTTCATTGACCCACCTCCACACGAAAGTCATCGATATAGAGGCCCAGCCAGGCTTCCGGAAAGCGAACATGCGCCTTGCGCTGCGGTACTGGCTGGTCCTCCTCCAGCCGCGCACGAAACAGCACACCGGCAAACAGGAACGACACAATACGGTAGGTGCCCAGCTCCTGGACGTTATCGATTTCGATCGGATAGGCGTCCGCTGTGGGGCGGGACAGCAACTCGACAAACTCGGGACGAATGCCAAGCTTGAGGTTGGACGAGTGGGCCTGCTTGATGGCACGCTCCAGTGCCGACGGCAATACGAGGTCAACGCTGCCAGCCCGCGCACCGCTCCCACTCTGTGCCACCTCGACGAAATTCATGCCGGGACTGCCGATAAAATAACCGACAAAGGTATGGGCCGGGGCCTCAAACAACTCTCGCGGCGTGCCGAACTGCACCACTTGGCCCTCATACATCACCGCAATCTGGTCGGCAAAGGTCGAGGCTTCCAATTGATCGTGGGTCACGTAGATCATGGTGATGTTGAAGCGCTCGTGGATCTCCTTGAGCTTGCGCCGGAGCTTCCACTTGAGCTGGGGATCAATCACCGTAAGCGGCTCATCGAAGAGAATTGCCGAGACGTCATTGCGCACCAGGCCGCGCCCCATGGAAACCTTCTGCTTCTCATCGGCACTGAGGTTGCGCGCCTTGCGTTTGAGCAGTGCCGTGAGGTCGAGAGTATCGGCCACTTCAGCCACACGTTCATGCACCTCGACTTCGGCAGTGCCAACATTGCGCAGTGGAAAAGCCAGGTTATCGAATACGGTCATGGTGTCGTAGACCACCGGGAACTGAAACACCTGAGCGATGTTGCGCTCCTCCGGCGGCAGCTCATTCATCACTCGATCATCAAACAGCACCTGGCCCTCCGAGGGCGTCAGCAGGCCGGAAATGATGTTGAGCAGGGTCGACTTGCCACAACCTGACGGTCCCAGCAGCGCATAGGCCCCTCCCTGCTCCCAGACATGTTCCATTTCACGGATGGCATAGTCCTCGGGACCGACAGGCTGCGGAAAATAGCTGTGGGCTAGCGACTTGAGAGTGATCCGGGCCATCAGTGCACTCCTGGTCGTGCCGGGATATGCACCGCAGCGCCATCCCGGTCAAAGGCAAACATCTTGTGGCTCGGCAGATAGACCTTGATACGCTGGTCAACGACGAACTCATGAACGCCAGTCAGGTGCAGCACCAGATGGAAGTGATCATTGTGTACATGCAGAAAGGTTTCCGAGCCACTGATCTCGGCGATATCGACCGTTACCTCCAGTTCCATATCATCCTCGGCCTGACGGCGAAGGGTGATATGCGAGGCACGTACGCCGAACTGGTACTGGCCTGGCGCCAATTTGGCGAGCTCGTGCTGTAGCGGAAAGCTCACTCTATGGTCAAAAGACACCTCGGCATCCGACACCATCGCCGGCAAGACATTGATTGGCGGCTCCGAGAACATTTCGGCTGTCAGCACATCGCGGGGGCGGTGATAGACCTCCGCCGTGGGGCCGTACTGGAGCAAGCGTCCCGCGTGAAGCACCGCAGTATGCCCACCCAGCGCCAGCGCCTCGTTGGGCTCGGTGGTGGCATAGACGGCAATGCAGTTGCGTGCCTTGAACAGCTCGCGCAGCTCTTCGCGAAACTCTTCGCGCAGCTTGTAATCCAGGTTGACCAGTGGCTCGTCGAACAACACCAGGTCCGCATCCTTGACCAGCGCCCGTCCCATGGCGGTACGCTGTTGCTGCCCACCGGAGAGTTCTGCCGGGTAGCGCTTCAAGAGGTGTTCGATATGCAACATGCTGGCTGTCTCGTGAACGCGCCGACGAATCTCGTCTCTCGGCACACGGGCCAGCTTGAGCGGTGAAGCGATATTGTCGAAGACCGTAAGGCCGGGGTAATTGATGAACTGCTGATAAACCATGGAAACGTTACGCTTGCGTACCGATTTGCGCGTGACGTTTTCACCGTGCATCAACACCTGGCCACGAGTGGGTGTCTCGAGGCCAGCCATGATGCGCAGCAAGGTGGTCTTGCCGGCCAGGGTCCGGCCCAGCAAAACATTGAAGGAGCCAGGCGCCAGCTCGAGATCGAGCGCTTCGAGATAGGTAACACCGTCGACGCTGTGAGCGATGCCATCGAGTATCAGCGACATACCGCACTCTTTGTTGTCATTATTGAGCTATGGAGGTGAATTTAATAAACCATAGTCTACTGACAAAAAGGAGTGCTCGATTTTTTCAACTCATCCGGTGTTGCGTTTCAACCATAACCCGGCATAAATGCAACCCGGCAGCCAACCCAGCAGGGTCAATACCAGGCTGATCAAGATGCGTCGACTGCCGCCCCCTGCCAATCCGACCGCTGCCGGGGGAAACAGCACAACGAGCGCGCCATAGGCAAAGCGCGACGCCGGCGTCGTGATGGTGATAGACGTTTTGTTCGTGTCGGTACCCGTCTCACCGGGGGGAATATACTCTTGCACCGTAGCGTTAGCAGACTGGCGCGAGGGCTCATGCGCTGCGTCACGTTGATGCTGCGCTTCGCGATCAAATTTCTGCTCAATAACGCTGGCGCCTTCCGCCAGGACCTGGTGATACCGCTCCCAATCTTCCCAGTCATGGGGGGTACCGGCTCGCGGTTGCTGCTGATCCGACTGTCGGGCCCGCTCCCAGGCCTTCTCTTCCAGCGAGTTGGGGCGAGCCTCGTCCCGACTGCCATCCAGCCCTTTTCTCGCCAAATATTCGCGCGCGTCCATCGGCAACTCCTTCATCCTTTGCTTCTTTTGAGCCGCGACCCGGCAGCCGGTTCCCATTTCGGCTCCCTGTTTGTGAACCAAGCCTGGCCCGCCCAGCGTTGGCTGTCTGTTGAAGACTGTTCTGTCTACCTGACCTGGCCGACTATGCTCAAAGTACCCAGCCAGGCGTTCGAAAGGAGATTTACCATGCCGGATAAAGCACCTAGCATCGTTCGTGACATCATGTCCCGGGATTGCTACCGGGTCACTGGCAACACTTCAATCTCCACCCTGGTTGAAGGCTTGGCCCTGCGCCGTCTTACCGGCGCGCCTGTGGTGGATGACAATGACCGCCTGATCGGCTTTATTTCCGAACAGGACGTCTTGGGCAAAATATTGCAGAGCGCCTACCTGAATGACGAACCAGCCCTGGTCCGGGAACTGATGCGCAACGAGGTTCTCGACGTGTCACCCACCAAGAGCATTACTGATCTCGCGCAGGAGATGCTCGGCCAGAAACCCAAGGTATTTCCGGTGACCGAGCAGGGCCGGCTGTGCGGGATCGTTACCCGGCGTGATGTGCTGACCGCGATTTTACGCATGCGCTACAACTAACCGGCATCAAGTACGGATAAAAAAACGCCCACACTGCATAGCATGGGCGTCAAGATCGAAACTGCAAGCTAGAACAACAGTGTTAGCGACTGCCATCGCGCTGTTGTCTGTACCAGATAAGACAGCCACAAGAGAAAAAGTTCTCCAACATGGCGAAAAAATTTGTTCTGCAATGCCCGACTGGCAGTACGGCGCCGAACAGAAAAAGCCCAACGTGCAGGCAGGACCAGCATCGCGGCATCACTGGCACAGTCTGATTGATGGCCGGTATGTGGTACGCTCCGGTTGTCCGTTTACAGGCGGGATCCCTTATGTCCAGCGTTATACGCCAGATTCCACTTGCTACCTCCACTCAGCATCATGCCCATGACTTTCATCAAATCGTCATTGGCCTGCAGGGACGTGCAGAGTTCGAAATCGAAGGGCTCGGCGGGATGATATCAGCCTTTTCCGGCTGCATCGTGCCCACCAATCATGTGCACTACTACATGGGGCAAGGTAAAAACCATCAGTTGATCCTGGATCTGCCGACCGATACCGCAGCCTTGACCGGCCACCATCATGAGCTGGCGCGACTCTTCGATGCACCGCGTTTTTTCGCCCTCGACGAACCCCTAAAGCGTTACCTGGAGTTCTTGTTGCTGGAGCAGGCCAGCCAGAGTGGTGAACTGGATGCCGCCCAGAGTGACCGGCTGGCCGCCACGTTCCTCGGCTGCCTGCATGCTCGACTCGGCGGCACCGCCCCTCCCCAACGGGAACGTTTAAACCTGACCCGGCTGGACCGCTATATTGATCATCATCTGGCGCAAGCCCTTACGGTAGCCGATCTGGCGGCTCAGGCCTGCCTTAGCGAGGCGCATTTCCGCACCTGCTTCCGTGAACAGACCGGTCTCTCTCCCTGGCAGTATGTGCGCAAGCGTCGTCTGGCAGCAGCACGTCAGCTACTTGTAAAAAGCACCTTGCCACTCTCCCAGATTGCCCAGCGCACCGGCTTTACCCATCAGAGTGCACTGTCGCACGCTTTCCGCAGCACCTATGGCTGCACACCCAGCCACCTGCGCCGCAGCCAGGCCATGCCTGCCCACAAGCAAAATCAACACACCACGGCACTAGACTTTAGTCGCAAAATCAAGTCGCCATAGCCGCATTCCCGCAGTTTGCGCAAAACTATCCGGATTTTTTGCAAGCAGCCCTGCCAATCCCTCCCTAAAGTTTATACATCACCAATGCTCAGGCAGTTGCCGAGCATTGCATTTGCCGTTTGGGAGGCTTCGCATGCTCAACGCCACCACCATGCTGGATACCGCCACCTGGCAACAGGATCCCGATACACTATTTGCACGGATCAGTGAACACTATGTGGTTGATGAAGAAATTTTCGTCAAGGAGCTGGTAACAGCGTTACGTGCAACGACACAGGACTTCGAGCGGATTGCCGGCAAGACTGCCGAGCTTGTCCAGGAAGTACGCGAGATGGACACCGCCGTCGATACCATTGACCAGTTGCTGCAGCAGTACAGCCTTGATACCCACGAAGGATTGATGCTGATGTGCCTGGCCGAGGCCATGCTGCGCATTCCCGACCCGGCCACTGCTGACGCCCTGATCGAGGACCGCCTGGGCCCCGCCGACTGGAAGGCCCATGTCGGCCAGAGCGACTCATGGCTGGTCAATGCCTCGACCTGGGGGCTGTTGATGACCGGTCGCGTGGTTACTCTCGACAAGCCACGCGAAGGGCAGCCCTCCGGCTTCATCAACCGCCTGGTCAACCGTATGGGCGAACCGGTGATCCGCCGCGCCATGTACGAGGCCATGAAGGTGATGGGCAGGCAGTTCGTGCTCGGCCGTGATATCGACGAAGCCCTGAAGCGCTCCCGGCCCCTGTTCGACAAGGGCTACACCTACTCTTACGACATGCTGGGTGAGGCCGCACGCACCCGGGCCGATGCCCAGCGTTACTTTGACGACTATGCCCGTGCCATTGAACGCGTTGGCATGACCAGTACTAAACTGGCCGCACACACACCGGCTCCCTCGGTATCGATTAAGCTCTCGGCGCTGCATCCGCGCTATGAATTCGGCCGGCGTGAGCAAATCTTGCGTGAACTGGTAGGCAGCGTGCGTGAACTGGCCGACCTGGCACGCAAGCATAATGTCGCGCTAACGGTCGACGCCGAAGAAGCCGACCGCCTGGAGCTCTCTCTCGACGTCTTCCGCGCCGTCTACGAAAGTGATACTTGCCGTGGCTGGGGCCATTTCGGCCTGGTGGTCCAGGCCTACTCCAAGCGCGCCTTGCCGGTGCTGCACTACCTCAACCGCGTGGCCGACCTCCAGGGCGATGAGATTCCCGTGCGCCTGGTCAAGGGCGCTTACTGGGACAGCGAGATCAAGGAGTCGCAGCAGCTCGGTGTAGAAGGATACCCGGTCTATACGCGCAAGGCGGGGACGGATGTCGCCTACCTGGTCTGCGCCAGCTTCCTGCTTTCCGAGCAGACCCGTGGTCGCATCTTTCCCCAGTTTGCCACGCATAACGCCCACACCATCAGTGCCATTCTGGAAATGGCCAATGCGCTGACCCGTCCGTTTGAATTCCAGCGTTTGCACGGCATGGGCGAGGCGCTCTACGACGCCGCCCTCAAGCGGGCACCCCAAGGCACCTATTGCCGCATCTATGCCCCTGTCGGCGCCCACAAGGACCTGCTGCCCTACCTGGTGCGCCGCCTGCTGGAAAATGGCGCCAACTCCTCCTTCGTACACCAGCTGGTGGACCCCAAGGTACCCGTGGCGTCGCTCTGTGTGCATCCAGTGCAAACCCTGCTGCAGTATCCAACCTTCGCCAACCCCGGGATTCCGCTGCCCCAGGACATTTATGGCGAGAAGCGTCGCAACTCGCGTGGCGTCAACCTCAACGTGCGCAGCCACTACGACCCGCTGATGCAAGCGATGGCGGGCTTCATGGAACACACTTACACCGTTGGCCCGTTGCTCGCCTTCGAGGTAGCACCCGATCCGGCCAATACGCATGAGGTCTTCAGCCCTTACGACCGCCGCCAGCGGGTCGGCAGCGTACAGTGGACCAGCCGTGATCAGGCAGCCCGGGCGGTGGATGCCGCCTGGCAGGCCTTTCCACGCTGGGAAGCCACGCCGGTGGCCGAGCGTGCTGCCATCATTCGGCGCCTGGGCGACCTGATGGAAGAGAACATGGCCGAACTGATGACGCTCTGTTCCCGTGAAGGTGGCAAGCTGCTTACCGATGGTGTCGATGAAATCAGGGAGGCGGTGGATTTTTGCCGTTACTACGCCATGCGCGCCGAAGAGCAGTTTGGTCAGCCGATCACGCTGCCCGGGCCGACGGGAGAGTCGAACGAGCTGACACTCAACGGCAAGGGGGTATTTGCCGCGATCAGCCCGTGGAACTTTCCGGTGGCGATTTTCTGCGGCCAGATAGTCGCCGCTGCCGTAGCGGGCAACAGCGTGCTGGCCAAACCCGCCGAACAGACTTCGATCATCGCCCACCGGGTTATCGAGCTGCTGTATGAGGCCGGCATGCCACGTGACGTAGTGCAACTGCTCCCGGGTGACGGCCCTACCGTGGGCAGCGTGCTCAGCTCCGATCCACGCATTACCGGGGTGGCCTTTACCGGCAGTACCGATACCGCACAGGTAATCAACCGCGCCCTGGC
>DXFC01000013.1 GCA_019114645.1 Candidatus Halomonas stercoripullorum | reverse complement strand
CACAGGTGTACCACCCACCACCAGTAGAGCTTGTCCACCGCCAGGTTGTCAGGATTGTAGAAAGCAAACAGCCAGAATACCGCGGCCAGCCACAGCCCCAACATCAAGACCATGTTGATGGCGGTTCTGCGCCCCCTGAGCAGGGTCATGCTGGTATTAAACAGGAACATCAAAAACGAGATCGTAATCAGCACCTTGACCCAGAAAGGCTGCTCAAGGAACTCGCGACCCTCATGAATGCCGAACTGATAACCGACCAGTGCCGCGGCACCGGCAAAAGCGATGATGCCCAGTTGCACGTAAGCGAGCATGGGATTGTGGATTTCACGCTCGGCTTCTTCCGGCATCAGATAGTAGGTACAGCCCATAAAGCCGATCAACAACCACACAATCAGCAGGTTGGTGTGGCTAACCCGCATGATGTTGAAGGGCATGAACTCGGCCATGAAGTGTGGCATCACGAAAACGATTGCCGCCAGGATGCCGAAAACTATCTGTAGCGCAAATAGCGCCATTGCGACCATGAAGAATGGCAATGCCACCTTCTGCGTTTCATATTTCATCGGTGTGTTCTCCTTGATTCATCCGGCATTCAGGCAGCTTAACCAGCGGGATGTGGTGGCCAGCCTTGCGCATCAATGGAATCGGTCCACTCGAAGAAATCGATCAACGCCGTCATTTCTTCATCGGTCAGATCGTAATAAGGCATCTGGCGCCGGCCCGGTGCGCCGGTCGGCTGCGCCTTCATCCAGGCAGTCAATGCCATACGCGCCCCATCAGGATTATCGTGCCCGCCATAGCGCTCCCAAACGTTGGCGATCTCCGGCGCAAAATAGGCCCCCTCGCCTAAAATGCTGTGGCAGTTGACGCACATATTGCGTTCCCATACATGCTTGCCGAGAACGACGGATTCAGTCAGCCCCTCGTTATCGGTGGATCTGTTCAACATGTACCAATGGCTATGCGCTGTCAGCGCCGTGAATAACAGGAAAAAGAACAGCGACCCGCCATAAAATATATTGCGCGCCGCCGCCTTGGTGAGGCCTTCATTCATGGCCATTCCCCTTGCTGGTTTGCCTTGCCAAGGGAGCTGCGACCGAAATCGCCACCTCCCGCCCATAAAGATGCATAACTAATACCTGTTTAGTCTAGCAACACTATGCCGAGTTCACCATTGACGATGATCAACCTTCAGCTCAGCAGAGCCGAAAATGGCTAGTCTTTTGGGCGCAGCGCGCTGTGTCCAAATGTCGCACGATAGTGACCTGGCAGATAAGAGTAAAAGAATCGCAACAGTTTCGGATCATATGGCATGCCGCAGCTCTCCTCCTTTGCCGTTGTGTCTTGTCGGGCTTCATTGGAAGACTAGACAGACAAGGAGGAGGGCGCCAGGAAATGCTAGGAAGGGAGGAAAAAGAGCGGGTTTTTGGTGATTGCCGTGCCATATATATAGAAGAAGACGGCGATAGCGGCGACGGCTGTCACACCACGTGTCAAAGGTGTTCGTCCACGCTTGATCGCCACCGTGCCCAGCAGGATATAGACGACCAGGCCCAGCAGCTTGGCGGCCAGCCACGGATGCTGATGCGGTGACATCGACAACGTAATCGTCAATATGACCCCCAGCACGAGCAACAAGGTATCGTTGACATGGGGCAGAATCCTGACCCAGCGCTGCTGTAACAATGCAACCTCACGCACTGACCACCAGGCTCGCACGATAAAGAAAGCAATACTGATTATCGCTGTGGTCATGTGCAGGTGTTTGATCAAAAAGTAGTGCTCAAGCATCCACGCCTTCCTGTTGAGTGAGGGACATCAACCGTCCTTGCCATCTATCCGCGCCTTCAGCAGCGGCCCCGTATAGTGAAACAGGAAAATCAGGTAAGCGATACACCAGAAGATAATGCCCAGGTTGTAGGTCCAGTGGGTAATCTGCGGAAACAGCACCAGCACCGGCGCACGCAGCACGGCAGCAGCCACCATCAACCCCAGCGCCACGCCGATACCCGGCAAGGTGCGAATCGGCCGCGCCGTATGGCCCAGCGAGACCCGTGCCATCATGGCCAGCATCATGGTGCCCATACCGCCAATGACCAGCGCATGGACCGCCGCCTCGGCACGGCTGCCAGACAACAGTGCCAGCGCCCACATCGCCAGCCCCAACGGGATGAAGGCATAACTCAGGTGCAGGCCCCACAGCAGCGGCTCGCGCCAGCTATGCAGCCCACCCCAGCGGGACATGCGCAGCGCATTGGCCAGGGCAGCGACTACCAGAAACCCTGCTTGCAGCTCTGTCGGCACCGCCACACCGCAAGCGAGCAACAGCTGGCAAAGCATTGCCACCATGACGCTACCCAGGCTTAGCAGCTCCAGGGCCGGAATCGGTGGCTTGCGGGTCAGCCCCAGGCGGTTGGCGGTAAACATGGCGATCACGCGCCCTCCTACCAGCACCATCACCAGGGTGATCAACAATACCGCCAGGTAGGCCGCTTCACGTATCAGCAGGGCGTTGCCCTTGAGTACTCCCACATGCATCAGCAGGTTAGCCAGCGCCAACAGGGCCAATGCAGGCACAAACAGCAGGTTGCGCCAGCGCTTGCCCGCGATCACCAGCTGCGCCATGACCCCCGCCACCAGCGGCAAAAACGCCACATCAACCGCTGCTATCAGCCAGCCGGGCAGGCCCATGGGGAAAGCCATCAATATGCGCGCTGCCAGCCACAAGGCCACGAGACCCAGCAGAGGGCCGCCCCTGAGACTGGGTAAACCGGTCCAGTTCTGCACTGCGGTCAACAGAAAGCCCGCCACTACAGCTGCGGCAAAACCAAACAGCATCTCGTGTTGATGCCAGAACATCAGCCCACCGTGGGGACGCAGCAAGATGTCGCCATGCCAGAAAGCGAACCACACCACCATCGACAATACACTGAACAACGCAGCCAACAGGAACAGGGGACGGAAAGCCAAGCGTGCCACAGGGAGGCGCGACAGGCGGGGAGCGGCGGGGGAAGTCTGCATGGCGTATACCCGAGTAAAATACTAGGACAAGGACATTATAAACAGCTGCCGCCCAACCGCAATAGAACTGATATTAAGAATACTTCTTTTTCAAGGAATCGCTACACAAATCGCCGAGCGAGATGAAGCACTAGGCGCGAGGAGCACAAGACCCGGAGCATATGGGGTATATGTGACGGGTCTGAACACCGGAGCAACACAGTGATTCGCTCGCGCAGGCATTTGTATAGTGGTTTCTTCAATGGCTGGTGCCCTCTTCGTACTGGGTCTTGTTCCACACATTGTACTTGCCGGAGGGCTTCTTCATCGGCATCCGCCCCAGCTCTTCCAGGGTACGGGCGTCGAGCCACAGCAAATACCCATCGTCATCCCAGATGCTGAGTAGCAGGGTCTCGCCA
>DXFC01000097.1 GCA_019114645.1 Candidatus Halomonas stercoripullorum | reverse complement strand
GATGAGGACATGACACTCGACTATGCCGGATTCAGCACCTTCGACACCCTGGTCCGGGCCCAGCGCGTGTTCGAAGTCGAGCAGGCATTGCTGATCACCCAAGCCTGGCATTTACCGCGAGCGCTGTTCATCGCCGATGCGCTGGGGCTTGAAGCGCGAGGGTGTAGTGCGCCGTCGCGTCCGGTAGCTGGGCTGTGGCGACTGCAGGCCCGCGAATGGATAGCGCGAGTGGCCACGGTGGGGGATCTCTATCTCTGGGGGCGTGAGCCCTACTTCCTGGGGCCACTCGAGCCGCTTGATATCTCTTCCCCGGCTTGGCCGCAGCTTGTCGAGCCGGCCCCCGAGTAGCACTTGCCATGCAACGCCGCCTGGCTGTTTAGCGGCGGCGTGGTTTGTGTTGGCGATACAGTTCCCGAATCAGTGCCCGACAATCCTTCCAGCACTGCTCCACAACCGGCTCAAGCGGCCCGGGTAACGGATGTGTATAGAGGGTGGCCAGCGCCTGCATCAGCACGCGCTCCTGCTCCAGCAGTTCATTGATGACGATCTGGCTTTCGTTGCCGACAAAACTCTTGAGTCGGCTCCACAGCCACATATAGTCGTCGCGCTCGACATTGGCATCCCGGGGGAGCAGGTTGAGGTGTCGTCTGGCCAGCTTGCGCAGCTTTTGCAACGTTTTGTTCTGCGACTCGTAATAAGGCTTCAGCGCCTCGCGCAGAGAAGGCCGCAAGCGCTCCAGATTGTCTTCAAAGTAGTCAATGCTATCAGCCAGCGCTTCCAGAACGCTGTCCATCGCCACTTGGCGATTGTCGAGAAACATGTGCGATCACCTCCTCCGGTGACGCAAATTGTGACTTAGGAAACACTGTTTTTCTAGTCCTGCGCATGATTATATAGACTTTCTAGCTATTTGGGGCGGTCATGCGCAATTACCCCTTGGGTTTAGGGGGTACTTTACGTGGTGCGGCGGCATGGCGTTCCAGATGCTCAATGATCAGCCCGGCGATATCCTTGCCGGTGGCCAGCTCGATGCCTTGCAGGCCTGGCGAAGAGTTGACCTCCATGATGACCGGCCCGTGGTTGGAGCGTAGCAGATCAACACCGGCTACTCTGAGCCCCATTGCCTTGGCGGCACGGATGGCGGTGGAACGCTCCTCGGGGGTGATACGAATCAGACTGGCCGTACCACCACGGTGTAGATTGGAGCGAAACTCGCCTTCTGCCGCTTGTCGCTTCATCGAGGCCACGACCTTGTCGCCGATCACGAAGCAGCGGATATCGGCGCCACGGGCCTCCTTGATGTACTCCTGCACCATGATGTTGGCCTTCATGCCCATGAAGGCCTGAATCACCGACTCGGCCGCCTGGTTGGTTTCGGCGAGTACCACCCCGATGCCCTGGGTGCCCTCCAGCAGCTTGATGACCAGTGGCGCGCCCTTGACCATGGTGATCAGATCGGGAATGTCGTCAGGCGAGTGGGCAAAGCCCGTGATCGGCAGGCCCAGCCCCTTGCGCGACAACAGCTGCAGCGAGCGGAGCTTGTCGCGCGAACGGGTAATCGCCACCGAGTCATTGAGCACATAAGTCCCCATCATCTCGAACTGGCGCAGTACGGCGCAACCATAGAAGGTGATTGAGGCGCCAATGCGCGGGATGACCGCGTCAAAGCGCTCGATCTCTTCCCCCTTGTAGTGAATGGAAGGGTGGTGTGCCGCGATGCTCATGTAGCAACGCAGAGTGTTGATGACACGTATCTCGTGGCCGCGTTGTTCTGCGGCTTCCACCAGACGGCGGGTCGAGTAGAGATTGCGGTTGCGTGACAGTAGCGCGATTTTCATCTTGGGCTCCGCAGCGGTTGCCGGGTGGGTCATGGTTCGCCATGCAAGTAACGAACACCGGGGGCTACCAGCAGATGGCGCAGTGCGCGGCGTCCAAGCAGCATGGGATAGCGCATTTCGCTCCGGTCGGTCAGCGTCAGTTCTATCATCTCTTCCAGTTCGCCCAGCTGCATCGGCGTGCGAATCACATAACGCCACTCTTTCTGCCCGTTGGAGCTGGTCACGCGGCGGCGATCATACAGATGGCTGCGGTAGTGGTGGGGGGGAGACTCCTGCCCCCCGCTACGGGTGATGAAACTGATCCAAAGAAGTCCCTCTTCTTCGAAGATCTCAATGTCTTCAGCATGCAGTGCCGAGGTATAGGCGCCCGTATCGATTTTGGCACAAAGGCTCACGCCAATGGATGGCAAGGTTACCATTTCGAGATGGCCGATAACCGCTTTGGGCGTGTAGGGCAGGTCTTTCATGGTCTGTCAGCTCTGCTTGTCAGGAGTCAGCCCGGCCAGGCGTTGCCCCAGGGGAGTGTGGCGTTCGGCACCACGCAGTGTCATCAATACCGGCAGGCGCAAGCGAGGGATCAGGGCCAGGTCCCGTGCCATTGCAGTAAAGTCGATCTTGGGCTGCTCCGCTATCCGGGTCAGAAAGCGCGGCAGGCGTTCGCCATGCTCCAGATGACGCCAGCCCCGGGCGGCCATGGCGGCTAGCAGGTCTGGGCCACAGGCCGCATCGTCGGCGAGAAGCGCATCGAACCAGCTACCGGCTACGCCAGGGCTGGCACCGCCGACGGCCCGGACACAAGCACATAGCAACTCCAGCTCGCCGGCCTGTGCCGCTTGCTCTCCTCTGTCACGCAGTGCCATGCCAAGCGTGTCGGGCATGTCAATGTGTTCGAGGCAGTAGCACAGCGAGAGCAGAACATCGTTAGGCAAGTCGGGCAGCGCTTGTTGCAGGATGGTTTCCGCTGCGTTATCCAGGCGTACCACGAAATCCGCCAGGCCCTGTAGTCCGAGGAACTGCCAGTCGAGAGGTTGTCGTCCGCTGAGATAGTTCTGTACCGGCTCCAGGTGAGGGCTTGGCGGCTTGCCGGTATCCCGGGTAGCCCTGGCATGCAGCATGGCCTGAAAAGGCAGCGCCGGAGTGAAGGCGAGCGGATTGTCCTGCATCAGGTTATCTACCCCGTCCTGATGATTCGACGCGCTGTCGGTATTTTCTGCACTTTGTCCCAGCGTTATCAGCAAGCGCTGCAAAAAGGCGTCACGCGGGGCGGGGGTCAGTTGGCCCTGCTCATCCAGTGGCAAGGCAAGAAACCAGATCAACGGGTCGTCCATCTCACCAAGACGCAAGACAATACCCAGG
Source organism: Candidatus Halomonas stercoripullorum (assembly GCA_019114645.1). Lineage (GTDB taxonomy): Bacteria > Pseudomonadota > Gammaproteobacteria > Pseudomonadales > Halomonadaceae > Halomonas > Halomonas stercoripullorum. The sequence continues at coordinate 3,873 of DXFC01000097.1, read as the reverse complement.
CGTGCCTCACCCTGCCAGGGCAGCGGCCAGGCGCCATTGTCGTGCTCCAGGCTGATCAGCGCCTCCATGGGACAGGGCTCGACCCGGCGACCCATGTGGTAGAGGCGGGCATCGGCGCCCGTACGAACGAAAAAGTCGTGAAGCGTGTGGATCGGCTGCATATCGGCTCCTTGATCGGGGCACTCTACCGTGGTGAATCCGTTCTGTCAGCCACCGTAGTTAGAAGTGGAGCAGGCTGCTCAATAAATGACCATGTCGGGCAATGCCCCGTGTTCCCTGCTGTCGGAGCGGCTTTCCAGAGCTTATCCACAGCCTCGTTCAGGGAAACTGTGCACAGCCCCGGCTGGTCAGGCGAGGCAGCTGTCTGGATAATGAGAGGAAATTACAGCAGGTGACTGATATGACGGTCCATGACGAGCTTGGTACGGCCCTGCGCCGTCTCGAGGCTACAATGAAAGCCACTGATCTATGGCGCATGAATACCCCGACGGTGGAAGCCTACGCTAGCCAGCAACCATTCTGTATCGATACCATGACTCTCCTGCAGTGGTTGCGCTTTGTGTTCATTCCGCGTCTTGATGCGCTGATCGAGGCCAAGGCGCCCTTGCCCGCCAAGTGTGATGTGACGCCGGTGGTCGATACCTATTTGGCCCAGCAAGGCACACGCGCCAGCGATCGCCTGCTGCTGCTCAAGGCTGTCGAGGAAATCGACCGACTGGTGACCGAAAACTGAATGGCTGCAACACAACAAGAGTGCGGCAACGTAAAAGGCCCACCGCAAGGTGGGCCTCTTCATGACCGGCTGGCATTTTCGCGTGCCGGGCGTGGGTGTTAGAAGCGGTAGCTAAGACCACCCATGATCACCCAGGGGTCGATCTTGACCGTGCCGATATCGGCACCACCCAGGCTGGCATCGGTTTCCAGATCGATATACCAGGCGGAGGCATTCAGGGCCCAGTTGTCGTTGATCAGCAGATCGACACCCAGCTGCCCGGCGGCACCCCAGGAGCTGTCCAGATCCAGATCGCCCAGAGCACTTTCCTCACTGGAGAAGCGGGTGTAGTTGACGCCCACCCCGACATAAGGCTGTACATAAGCTTGGGTGCCACCCAGCGGGTAGTACTGCAGGGTCAGGGTTGGCGGCAGATGCTTGGTGGAAGCCAGGTTCTCGCCGCCCAGCTTGATGTCATGCTTGAACGGTTCGGCGGCCAGCAGCTCGACGCCCAGCTTGTCATGGAAGCGGTAGCCCAGGGTAAAGGCGAAGCGGGTATCGTCCTCGACATCGACAGCAAGAGCGCCCCCTGCCAAGCTGCCGTTATCGCTTTTGGGTGAGACCTTGGCGACCCCGAAGCGGGTAAAGAAGTCGCCGGCACCGTAGGCGAGTGCCTGGCTGCTGGCGGTAAAGGCAGCGGTGGCCAAGCCGGCGGCAAGCAAGGTGGGGAGGGTGTGTTTGCGCATGAGTGGGTTCCCGTTGTTAATGATTAATAGCCTGAACGGTAAAGAATGCGGCAAGTCTACCCAGTGCCTGAGGGCATAATATTGATCTACGACAAGCATTTTTATCGGTTGATGCCTTCTTGGCAGAATTGAGGCTTTTGGCAGAACGAAAAGTGCCGGGCACAGGGCCCGGCACGTTGAAACATGCTTGAGTGAAGCTGGCGTTATTTAAAAGCGGAGGGTGAGGCCACCGCCGATGGTCATCGGGTCCACCTTGGCTTTGCCAATACGCTCACCGTCAATGGAAACGCGGGAGTCCACGTCTGCATAGCTGGCGAAACCGTTAAGCATGAGGTTGTCGGTAATCGCGAGGTCGAGCCCCACCTGGCCTATGGCGCCATAGGAGCGGCGGGCACTGACACCTTCCGGTTCGCCGGAAAAGCGGGTGTAGTTAAGCCCCGCGCCCACGTAGGGTTGTACACGTGAATCCACCCCACCCAGGGGGTAGTAGTTCACCAGCAGGTTGATCGGCTGGCGATCAAAGGTACCGGTTGCGCCGTTGAGGGTCACGTCATGCTCCAGTTTCTCGGAGCTGTTCAATTCCACCCCTACCTTGTCGTGGAAAAGATAACCGGCACCAAAGGTAAAGCCAGTGTCACCATTGCTGATGTCGTCGACAGCGCCATTGCTGGAGCGTGTTTCGGTTTTGGCGAAGCCGCCCCGCACGAAAGCATCACCGGCGCTATAGGCCAGGACTGCCTGGCTGGCAAAAAGAGAGCTGGCCGCAAGGGCCACAACGGGAATCAATCGAGTCGGTTGCATAGCGTGTCCTCCTGGTTGCGGCTAAAGCCTTACATCCCGGGCTTTAGAAACAACTTCAGTATACGAACACTGTTTCCAAATGACTGTTTGGATTTTGTTATTTTTCTTTTCCACACAACGACGGCACCCCGTGGGGTGCCGTTGTCACATCGATAATAGCGGAGTCGAAAGCCGCCCTCAGAGCTGAGATTCCATTTCGCTGAACTCCGACTCGACTGTATCCTGGTGGCGCGCGGTAGCCAGTGAAACCAGCACAGCGGCGATACCACAGGCGATGAAGCCGGGCACAATCTCGTACATCAGCGACTGTAGCGCAGCGGTATTGCCCCATACGCCGACGACCGAGGCACCGACCACCATGCCGGCCAGGGCGCCCATGGCGGTCAGCTTGCGCCAGAACAGCGACAGGATAATGATGGGACCGAAGGCGGCACCGAAGCCGGCCCAGGCAAACCCGACCAGGCCCAGGATGTTCGAGCGCGGATCAATGGCCAGCAGCCCGGCGACAATGGCCACGATGAGTACGCCAATACGCCCCAGCGTGACCTGTTTCTCGGCGGATGCCTCCTTGCCGAAGATCTTGTAGATGTCTTCCACCAGGGCGGAGGAACAGACGATCAACTGGGAGGAGACGGTGGACATGATGGCCGCGAGTACGGCAGCCAGTACCAGGCCGGCAATGAAGGGGTGGAACAGAATCTGTGACATGCGCAGGAAGACGGTTTCGGGGTTGGCGAGCTGATCGCCACTGGCATGGAAGTAGCCGACACCAATCAGGCCCGAGAAGATGGCACCACAGGCCACCAGCACCATCCAGCTGATACCGATACGGCGACCGGCCTTGGCGTCGGCAGCAGAGCGCAGAGCCATGAACCGCACGATGATATGGGGCTGTCCAAAATAGCCGAGGCCCCAGGCGGCGGCTGAAATGATGCCTAACAGGCTGCCACCGAACAGTAGCGAAGTACGCTGCAGCGAGTCGCCCGGGTTGGCGCTATTGTGCGCGGCATCCGCAGCGTGGATGGCAGCGGTGACTTCGTCGAGGCCCCCCATGGTGGCGATGGTGATGATCGGCACCAGAATCAGGGCGGCGAGCATCAACAAGCCCTGGACGACATCGGTCAGGGAAGCACCAAGGAAGCCACCAAACAGGGTGTAGGTTAGCGTGATGCCGGCGACAAGTATCATTCCGATCAGGTAATGAGTCCCAAAGGTCGCCTCGAAGAACACGCCACCTGCCACCATTCCCGAAGAGACATAGAAGGTAAAGAAGATGAGGATAATGATGCCGGAGACGATGCGCAGCAGGTGAGTGTTGTCCTTGAAGCGGTTCTCCAGAAAGCTCGGCAGGGTAATGGAGTTGTTGGACACCTCGGTATAGGAACGCAAGCGTGGTGCCACGAATTTCCAGTTCAGGTAGGCACCCACGGTCAGGCCGATGGCGATCCACGCCTCTACCAGTCCGGCGGCGTAGATCGCTCCCGGCAGGCCCATCAACAGCCAGCCCGACATATCGGAAGCCCCTGCGGAAAGGGCGGCAACGCCGGGGTGCAGCTTGCGCCCGGCCAGCATGTAGTCATCAAGGTCCGTGGTTTGGCGATAGGCGTAAAAGCC
>DXFC01000012.1 GCA_019114645.1 Candidatus Halomonas stercoripullorum | reverse complement strand
GGCGGGCGCGGTTACTCCGTGCCGATGCCATCCGTACCACGACTGCTCTGGCAAATAACGGACTTCGTGCCCCAGATTCAGTATTGGACAGAGGGTGTGCGGGTCCGGTTGTGTTATTTGAGGCTGGGTATTCAACCGGCACTCGCCGGGCTCAAGCATCTCAATCGGCTTGAGAATGTACTGGCCCGCAACGAATGGCACGATCCTGATGTGGTCGAGGGATTGCTCTGTGACAGCCAGGGCAAGTTGGTAGAAGCCACCAGCATGAATCTTTTCTGGTATCGCCATGGGGTCTGGGAGACTCCCCGGCTCGATGGCTGTGGCGTGGCCGGCACACTGCGGGCAGCCTTGATGCAGCGGCTGCCGATCGTCGAGGTCACGCTGGGGCCGGAAGTGCTGAAAGAGGCGGAAAGTGTCTGGCTGGGTAATTCGGTACAGGGGCTTTGGCCCGTGGTACGTCTCGATGACAGTGAAGGTGTCCGGCAGCGCAGCTGGGTGCTGAAGGCAAGTCGGCGAACCTTGCAGCGAGAGGCTCATGCGCTGTTAGGCTATCCGGCGATTGGCGAGGAAGGCGAATGCTGCGATTGGTAAAGTTTTTTCTAATCCTGGTTGTGGTTGCAGCGGTAGCGGCCTTTGCCGGCTATCGCTACTGGGAGAGCCGCCTGGAGGCCCCTATAGCCATTGCCGAAGAATCACTTTACGAAGTGCCACGGGGAGCGGGTTATCACCGGGTCATCAGTGATTTGACGGCACGTGGTGTGATCAAGGACGAATGGGCGTTTCGCTTGCTGACCCGTATCGAGCCGGAGTCGATTCCCCAGCTCAGGGTGGGAGAGTACATGCTGGAGCCCGGCATGAGCGGGCGTGAGCTGATAGCGCTGCTTGGCAGTGACCAGGTCGTGACTTACCCGCTGACAATTCCCGAAGGCTGGACCTTTCGCCAGATGCGTGCCCGGCTTGACGCGGCCCCCAAGCTTGAAAACGTGACTCAGGGGCTCGATGACAGCGAGATCATGGCTCTATTGGAGCGTGAAGGGCAGCATCCGGAAGGCTGGTTCTTTCCTGATACGTATCGTTACCATAAGGGAATGAGTGATCTCGATATCCTGCGCCAGGCGCTGGCACGCATGGAGCGAGTGCTCGACGAGGTATGGGAAGGGCGTAACGACGACTTGACCATTGAGTCGCCCTATGAAGCCCTGATCATGGCTTCGCTGATTGAGCGCGAAACCGGCGCGCCCGAAGAACGTCCCGAAATTGCCGGAGTGTTCAAGCGCCGCATGGAGCGGGGCATGCGTTTGCAAACTGACCCCACGGTCATTTATGGCATGGGCGAGCGTTACGAAGGGCGTATCACTCGCGCCGACTTGCGTGAAGCCACGCCGTACAACACCTACGTTATCGATGGCATGCCACCAACCCCGATTGCCATGCCGGGCCGGGCTTCACTAGAAGCGGCGGTTAATCCACTGCCGGGTGAAACGCTGTACTTTGTCTCGCGGGGAGATGGTACGCATCATTTCTCGCGTACGTTGCGCGAACATAATAACGCCGTGAATCGTTATATCCGTAACCGTTAGGGGTTAACGGAGCGCGGTTGAACATCAAGGGAGTCGTGATGCAACAGCGTGGACGCTTTATCACCCTGGAGGGCAGCGAGGGTGTTGGCAAGTCGACCAACCTGGCGTGGGTGGCAGAGTGGCTGAGGTCACGTGGTGTCGAGGTGGTTTGTACCCGCGAGCCAGGGGGGACGCCGCGTGCCGAGGCCATCCGTGAGCTGCTGCTTTCTGCGGCATTCGATGAACCGTTGGATGCCGATGCCGAGCTACTCTTGGTGTTTGCCGCGCGGGCCCAGCATCTGGCCCAGAAGATTCGCCCGGCCCTGGAGCGGGGCGCCTGGGTGCTTTGTGACCGGTTTACCGATGCCACTTTCGCCTATCAAGGCGGAGGCCGGGGCATTGCCCGGGCGCGCATTGCCGAGCTTGAGCGCTTCGTCCAGCAAGGCCTTGAGCCCGATCTTACCCTGCTCCTCGATATGCCGGTGTCCGCCGCACAGCAGCGTTTGCAGGGGCGCTTGCAGACGAAAGGGGAGATCAAGGATCGCTTTGAACAGGAGCAGGCGGACTTTTTTGAGGCGGTACGCCGGGAGTATCTGTCATGTGCTGCCCAGGCACCGGAGCGGGTGGCGGTAATTGATGTTTCCGCATCGCTGGAGACGGTGCAGGCGGCGCTTGCTACTTGTCTGGAAGAGCGCACCCGGGAATGGTTATGAGTGACCTAGCCACGGCGACACCACTCCCTTGGCAAATGCCGATATGGCAGCAATTCCTGACGCTGCAGCGTAATGAGCGATTGCCGCATGCGCTGTTACTTTCGGGCCCCCGGGGTAGCGGCAAGCAGCGCTTTGCCGAGGCGATACTGGCACGGCTATTGTGTACGGCCACGGGAGAGATCGCCTGCGGAGAGTGTCATGGCTGCGAAATGCTGGCTGCCGGCTACCATCCCGATCTGTTACGCGTTGCGCCGGAAGAGGGCAAGCGCCAGATCCGTGTCGATCCCATTCGCGAAATTAACGCCTTCATCGCCCAGACGGCTCAACAGGGCGGTCATCGCGTGATTGTGCTGGCCCCGGCCGAGGCCATGAACCTGGCCGCGGCCAATGCCCTGCTCAAGAGTCTGGAAGAACCAGGCAGCCGAACGCAGTTTTTGTTGCTGGCGGATGTACCATCGCGGCTGTTGGCCACTATCCGCTCGCGCTGTCAGCACTGGGAACTGCCGTTTCCCGAGCGTACGCAGAGCCTGGAGTGGCTGGCGCAGCGCCTGGGCGGCCATGACGAGGCTGAGTTTTGGCTCCAGGTCGCGGGCGGGCTGCCACTATTGGCAGTAGAGCTGGCCGCACCGGAAGCACGTGCCCTGCGCCAACAACTGCATGAAACCTTCGACGCTCTGGTGCGTGGTGCCGAGCCGGTGGCCGAGGCGGCACGCCTCGACCGCCACGCTCTGGAGTCCATACTATGGTACGGTATCGCCTGGCTCGAGGACCTGATTCGCCTGGGCTTGTCTGGTGTGGCCACCGAGGTTCGCAACCCTGATTTGCTGCCGCTCTATCGTCAGGCCGTCAAGAATGCCCGGGTACGAGACTGGTTCCGGCTACTGGATTTCGCCCGTGAGCAGCGCCGGCTACTGGCTGCGGGCAGTAATCCCAATCCGCAGTTGGTGCTGGAGGCCTGGTTGATTCGCTGGTCGACCCTGCTGCGCTCATAAGCCGGGTGGTTTGAACAGGACGAAAGGAAGCGTTTGATGATGTCACGGGAAACACTGACCTTGGTGCTCAAGGATGAGCAGGCGTTACTCGCCGCCTACATGCCGCTGCTGGATCAGGGCGGTATCTTCATCACCACGTGCGACCGTTACGAATTAGGCCAGAGTGTGGACCTGCAACTCACCTTGCCGGGTGAGACCGTGCATCGCCAGCTCACGGGTGAAGTCGTATGGGTGTCGCCAGAGGGTGTCACAGGGCAGCGCGTGCCTGGTATCGGGCTCCACTTCAGTCAGGCTGAACAAAGCTTGCGTGAACACATCGAAACGTTGCTGGCTGATCAACTAAACGAGAGTGTGCCAAGCTATACGCTATAAATCCTCGTAAACTAGCGGTACGTCACGAGCCCGGAAATGTTCTACCCAAGAGTTACTGCCAAGCATGTTTGTTGATTCCCATTGCCACCTTGATCGCCTTGACCCTGCTAGCCACAACGGCAGCCTGGCTGCTGCCCTGGAGGCGGCCCGAGCCCGCGATGTGCGCCAATTCCTGGCCATTGCAGTCACGCTGGAGGACATGCCGAGGTTGGCCAGCATTGCACGTGAGCACGACGATGTGGCGATCTCCGCCGGGGTGCATCCGATGCAGCTGCTTGACCATGAGCCCGAGATCGACGAGATCAAGGAAGCTGCGGAGCGTTACGCTGCCGTCGCCATTGGTGAGTGCGGCCTGGATTACCACTACCTGGACAAGACGCCTGACCGTGTGCCGTCACGCGAGGTCCAGCTCGAACGCTTCCGGCGTCAGTTGATTGCGGCCACAGAGCTGGAGTTGCCGGTGATCGTGCACAGTCGCCAAGCTCGGGAGGAGACCTTGGCGCTGATTCGCGAGCATAGCGACCCGGCCATCGGTGGTGTCATGCACTGCTTCACTGAAGATCTGGAAATGGCGCGGGAAGCGGTACGTCATGGCTTTTATATCTCCTTTTCGGGGATTACCACCTTCCGGACTGCCGAGCAATTGCGTGAGGTGGCGCGTCGCGTGCCTCTCGACCGTCTGCTGATCGAGACGGACAGCCCCTATCTGGCTCCGGTGCCGTATCGGGGCAAGCCCAATGAGCCGGCCTGGGTCGTAGAAGTGGCGCAATGCATTGCCCGCGAACGGGGTATCAGCCTTGAAGAGGTGGCCATGCAGACCACCGCCAATTTTTACCGACTGTTCCGGGGGGCTGCACCGGAGCCATCCAGTGCTGCCCGTGAAGCGCTGGTCAGAGCCGGGCTGGTATAACAGATGAACCTTGATCCGCTGCTCAAGCATATTGAGCCCGATGGACAGATTCCGCCTGTGGAGAACTGGCAACCGACACAGGTAGGTCAGATGGATCTGACGATTGCCGCTGACGGACGCTGGTGGCATGAAGGCAGCGAGATTGCCCGGCCGCGTCTGGTACGGTTGCTGTCGACCCTGCTGCGGCGGGAAGTGGATGGTCATTACTACCTTGTCACCCCGGTGGAGAAACAGCGTATCCATGTGGTCGACCATCCCTTCATCATCGTGGATGCCGATCATGAAGAAAGCGTAGATTGCTGGTGGCTAACCACTAACGTGGGGGACCCAGTGCCACTAGATGCCGAGCACTGTCTGCAAGTGACCGTGACTCCTGATGGGGAGCAAGTGCCGGAAGTGCCGGTGCGTGCCGGCCTCAGTGCCCGGCTGGGACGCAACCTCTATTACCGCTTGGTCGAGCAAGCCGAATTACGTCAACAGCCAGGGGGTGTGACCGAGGTTGGCTTGACCAGCGCTGGCGTTTGGCAAGTGTTGGGTGAATTGCCCACCGAGGCCACGTGAAACTGACCCGGGAACAGCGCGCCGTCATTGAGCATGGCGCAGGGCATGCACGGGTTTCGG
>DXFC01000096.1 GCA_019114645.1 Candidatus Halomonas stercoripullorum | reverse complement strand
TATTGGTAAGAAAGCCAAAACCAGTGGTAATGCCACGTGCCGACAGGTTGGCCTGGGTATTACCGATAATGATGAGCAAAAAGACCGCCACAGCGACGATCAGCAAGGCCTGAAAAATCAGCGCCCGTTTGGCTCGATCACGCCAGAAGGGCGGCTTGGGGCCCGTTGTGTGGGCCTTGGGTCGAACAGACATCAAGTGGCTCTCCGCCTGGATCCGTCAAGCAGATTTCTGCCAGCCGGCCCGGGTGTTCCGGGCCGGGACAGTACGTGAAGCGGGTCACAGCGTGCCCCGCCAGACGGTGTCAGCGAATCGGCGGAGCGTACTGAATACCCCCATCGGTCCATAACGCATTCAAACCACGGGCAATATCGAAATCGGAGCCGGCTCCGACATTGCGCTCAAATACTTCAGCGTAGTTACCTACCTGCCTGACGATCTGATACGCCCAGTCGGCGGCAAGCTGCATCCCCTCACCGTAATTGCCGTCCTGGCCCAGCAAGCGGGCAATGTCCGGATCCTCGGAGTCGAGCATTTCATCGACATTGTCACTGGTGATGCCCAGCTCTTCGGTGTTGAGCATGGCAAACAGCGACCACTTGACGATGTTGAACCATAGATCATCGCCTTGGCGTACAGCGGGGCCCAGCGGCTCCTTGGAGATGACTTCAGGCAGTACCACTGCACTGTCGGGGTCAGCCAGCTGTAAACGCTGGGCATAAAGCTGGGAGGCATCCGAGCTCAGCACGTCACAGCGCCCCGCCTCGAAGCCCGCAATCGACTGCTCGGGCGAATCGAACACCACCGGCGAGTACTCCATACCGTGGGTACGGAAGTAGTCAGCCAGGTTGAGTTCACTCGTGGTGCCTGACTGCGTGCATACCGCAGCGCCATCCAGCTCCAGTGAGCTCCCCACCCCCAAATCGCTGGCGACCATGAAAGCTTGCCCGTCGTAGTAACTCACCCCAGTGAAGTGGATGCCCAGCGTGGTGTCGCGAGTCGAGGTCCAGGTGGTAGTGCGTGACAGCACATCCACATCGCCCGATTGCAGGGCAGTGAAACGTTCCACCGAATCGAGCGGCACAAAATAGACCTTTTCAGCATCACCGAGTACCGCGGCGGCAATAGCCCGGCAAACATCGGTATCCAGACCACGATAGGTGCCCGCATCATCCAGCGCCGAGAACCCCGCCTGGGCAGCGTTAACACCGCAGCGCAGCTGATCCTGCTCGCGCACTTTATCCAGCGTTGCCGCCTGTGCCAGCCCTACACTACCCAGCATCAACGCCACCACCTGCACCCACCACATCACTCTGCTTTGCTGAATCATATTGTTCTCTCGTTGTTAGAAAACTCCCTCGACACTTAACACTATACCCAAGGTCCTGCGAAACGCCTGCTTTCAAATACTGCCTTATCCAGCCAGATGGGGCTCGAGCAAAAAAAACGCCCCACCGCTGAAATCGGTGGGGCGTAAGGCAGGAAAGCAATAAAAGACACTACATATCGCACCAGTGACGCAACAGCATTACTGGAGCAAGCACGAGGCTCACTGACGAATCATGTAATCAAAGGCGCCCAGTGAGGCCTTGGCACCTTCACCCATGGCTATGACAATCTGCTTGTAGGGCACGACGGTAACGTCGCCCGCAGCAAATACGCCAGGCAGTGTGGTCATGCCGCGTGCATCGGTGATGATCTCGCCACGCTCGGAGAGTTCTACCGGCGAGCCCTTTAGCCACTCGGTATTGGGCACCAGGCCGATCTGCACAAAGATACCTTCAAGATCGACGCGCTTGATCTCGCCACTGGCGCGCTCTTCGTAGGTCAGACCATTGACACGCTGACCGTCGCCATTCACCTCGGTAGTCCGGGCGCCGAGAATGATGTCGACGTTGGGCAGGCTACGCAGCTTCTTCTGCAGCACCGCGTCGGCTCGCATCTCGTCCATGAACTCGATCAGGGTGACATGACCAACGATACCGGCCAGATCAATGGCGGCTTCAACACCGGAGTTGCCGCCACCGATTACCGCCACACGCTTGCCCTTGAACAAGGGGCCGTCGCAGTGAGGGCAGTAGGCTACCCCCTTGTTGCGGTATTCGTTCTCGCCAGGCACGTTCATCTCGCGCCAACGGGCACCCGTGGCCAGGACCAGGGTCTTGCTCTTGAGGCTGGCGCCCGATTCGAACACCACTTCATGCTCACCGCCCTGGGTGCTTGCCGGCACCAGTTTGACGGCACGCTGCAAGTTCATGATGTCGACGTCATAATCCTTGACATGCTCTTCCAGTGCCGCGGCCAGCTTGGGACCCTCGGTATGAGACACGGAGATGAAGTTTTCGATCGACATGGTATCCAGCACCTGGCCGCCGAAACGCTCGGCTGCCACACCGGTACGGATACCTTTACGCGCAGCGTAGACTGCCGCCGCCGCCCCAGCCGGACCACCGCCCACCACCAGCACGTCGAAAGCATCTTTTTCGCTAAGCTTGGCGGCTTCGCGTTCAGCTGCGCCAGTATCCACCTTGGCCAGGATCTGCTCCAGGCTCATGCGGCCCTGATCGAAGGGCTGACCATTGAGGTAGATGCTCGGCACCGACAGCACCTGACGCTCTTCCACTTCGGCCTGGAACAGCGCACCATCAATCGCGACATGGCGCACATTGGGGTTGAGCACAGCCATCAGGTTCAGCGCCTGCACCACGTCGGGGCAGTTCTGGCACGACAGCGAGTAGTAGGTCTCGAAGAGGAACTCACCTTCGAGAGATTTGATCTGCTCGATGGTTTCATCGCTGACCTTGGGCGGGTGGCCTCCCACTTGCAGCAATGCCAGGACCAACGAAGTGAATTCGTGGCCCGTGGGAATACCCGCAAATACGACACCGGTTTCTTCACCGGGGCGGTTCAACGCAAAAGAGGGTTTGCGCGCATCCTGACCATCGAGGCGCAGGGTAATCTTGTCGCTCAGTTCAGCAATGTCTTTCAGCAGGCCATGCAGCTCCTGAGACTTCGCGCCGTCATCGAGGGACGCGACGATCTCGAAGGGCTGGGTGACCTTCTGTAGGTAGGCGTTAAGCTGGCTTTTCAGATTGGCGTCCAACATGACAGCAGTTTCCCTCATGTGTGGCTCAAAATTTTGGCAAGACGTCGCCATGCCGGCTTGTGGCCAGCACTAAACGGCTTGTACGTATCGGTATCGAAAGCGCCCGGGCAGCACTTGCCCGGGCGGGAACACTCACGAGGCCAGGGGATGCCTCGCGGGCCGGGATCACTTAGATCTTGCCGACCAGGTCCAGCGACGGAGCCAGAGTTTCGGCGCCTTCTTCCCACTTGGCGGGGCAGACTTCGTTCGGGTTGTTACGCACGTACTGAGCGGCTTTCACTTTGCGCATCAGTTCTTCAGCGTTACGACCGATGTTGCCGGCGTTCAGCTCGATGATCTGGATCTTGCCGTCGGGGTCGACAACGAAAGTACCGCGATCAGCCAGACCCGCCTCTTCGATCAGCACTTCGAAGTTGCGCGAGATCTGCAGGGTCGGGTCAGCCAGCATTGGGAACTGCAGCTTGCCGATAGTCTCGGAACTGTCGTGCCATGCCTTGTGGGTGAAGTGGGTGTCGGTGGACACACTGTAAACTTCGACGCCCATTTTCTTGAATTCTTCGTACTTGTCTTGCAGGTCGCCCAGCTCGGTGGGGCAGACAAAAGTGAAGTCGGCCGGATAGAAGAAGAAAATGCTCCACTGGCCTTTCAGGTCGGCGTCGGTAACGTCGATGAACTCACCGTTGTGGTAAGCGGTAGCTTTGAACGGCTTGACTTCGGTATTCAACAAAGACATGCAGTTAAACTCCAAAAAATGGATAGGTGATGGTTGAAAACGCCACTATCATAATCTCTGCAGCCAATAGCCAAAAATTAAATATTGGCATGGCTGCGATTATCTCTATCTATGGGGACGCAACCCAGGGATTTCAACCCTCCGGAGAGGCGGGAAAGCGAACCAGCACCTCCCGCTCGTGCCCGTCACGCAAAATATCGAGGGGCAGCAATGTTCCCGGGGGTTGCCGCTGCACAATGCGCACCAGCTCATCGGTACGGACCAGGGACTTCCCGGCCGCCCGCTGAATGATGTCTCCCGCCTCCAAGCCAGCCGCCTGTGCTACCGAGTCCTGCATAACCTCATGCACGGCCATACCCTGCTCGTCAGGTTGTAGATAGACGCCAAGCTGCGCCCGCGGATGTATCGGTGCCGGCGTTTCTCCCAGCACAAACAACGCCCGGGCCAGCCCGTCCGGTGGCGGCTCGCACTCGGGGCCGGTCACATCCCAGGGCAGTAGCGTAGCGTGCGCCTCGACACCCAGG
>DXFC01000095.1 GCA_019114645.1 Candidatus Halomonas stercoripullorum | reverse complement strand
TCTGGGTGATGCGGGCCATGGTTTTCACCACATCCTGCATCAGTTCACCGGTGTCGCTGACGCGGCCGGCACTCTCCAGCGCCAGGCCGCTGGCTTGGCGAGCATTATCGGTATTCTGCTGTACCGTGGTGGTCATCTCTTCCATGCTGGAAGCCGTTTGTTGCAGGGAGGCCGCCTGCTGTTCAGTGCGTGATGAAAGCTCCTCGTTATCACGCGCGATGGCACTCGACGCCGGCGTTACAATATCAATGCCCTGCTGCACGCTCTGGGCGGTGCTGTGAAGACTCCTGCGCATGGTGTCCAGCGTGTCGAGCAATTCGCCAATTTCATCGCGTGACCGCTCGGGGACACGTGCAGCCAGGTTGCCCGAAGCGACCTGCAGGCTGAAGTCGATGGCACGACGTACCGGGCGGGTAATGGCACGCATGATCCACCAACTGACCAGCACCAGCAGCACAAAGCCCAGCGCTATGAAAGCGAGCTGTACCATCAGCATCTGGTTCTGACCGCGTTCGGCCGCGGCGGCCATGTCCAGTGCCGCCAGACGCTCATGATCGATCCGGGCATTGACCTGTACGGTCAAGCGCTCTGCCTCCTCACGCAAAGCAGGCAGGTCGTTGTTCAACGCCATCATGGCATCGAAAGACTCCTCCCCACCCAGCGCGGCAGCCATGGCCATCATTCCTGTTTCCAGGTAATTTTTCAGTGCCGTGCCGAACTCCAGCGCCTCGGGGGTCAGGTTGCTCTCGCGGCTGCGATACTCATCCCATAGCGCCGATATCTGCACGCTGGTATCACGTAGCGCCTCGGCATGGTCATGCCGGTCACTCAGGATATCCATGCGCTGCTCGCTGGTAAGTTGCTGCGGACCTGCGTTGACCAGCTGGCCGATCTGCTGCAGTCGAATCACGTCCTGCAGGCCATCCTGGTTAAGCTCCGTCAGACGGTCTCCCGAGACCTGAAGGCCATAAAGCCCCACGCCGCCACTGGCAACCAGCAGTAACAATGCAGCACTGGTCAGCAGCGCCAGGCGTGCCCGAATGGAGCGCGGATTGATACGCGCCAACCAGCCCAAGGGCCCCCGGCGCAGCGCCTGGCCCCTACGGATCACCAGCCCGGAGCGCCCCGCCCGAATACGTGCATAGGCCCGCTCCGTCGCCGCTTTGACCTGCGGCTCGACGGAGGTACGTACCGAGGTGTAGCCCACACACTGTTTGCCTTCGGTGATCGGCGTGACCGTGGCGTTGACCCAGTAGTGATCACCATTCTTGCGCCGGTTCTTGACCACGCCCTGCCAGGAACGGCCATGCTTCAGCGTCTGCCAGAGGTCAGCAAAGGCTTCAGGCGGCATATCCGGGTGGCGAACGATGTTGTGATTTGCGCCGAGAAGCTCATCGTGGTCAAAACCGCTGACTTCGACGAAGGCTGCGTTGGCAAAGGTAATTCGCCCCTCGAGATCGGTGCGCGAGATCAGCAAATGCTGCTCATCCAGAGGATATTCCCGCTGCGTAACCGGCTGATTATTGCGCATTCTTCTTATCCCTTTGTACTTATACTTCAATCTTGTTCTCAGGAGAGCGCAGCCAGACTACTCCCTGTTCTTGGGGAGGTCAGGCATCAAAAGGAAGTCCATTCCTCTTCCTGTTTATGTGATGTCGTGTCGGCAGCAGAGCCCCGGGACGGTAGTGGATCCTGTGACGGTGCCATCAATACCGCAGGTGTACTACGCGGCTGATGCTGTTGGGGTTGGGCCGTTTCACCCGCGACACGGAAACGCAACACCGCTTCGCGCAAACGTGCAGCTTCCGCTTCGAGCTGGTTGGCTGCGGTGGCGGCCTGCTCCACCAGGGCCGCATTCTGCTGGGTCACTTCATCCATCTGGGTAACTGCCAGATTGACCTGGCCGATACCGTGACTCTGCTCCTGCGAGGCAGAGGCAATCTCGTCCATGATGTCGCTCACCCGCTGTACCGCTGCGACAATTTCGCCCATGGTCTGTCCCGCTCGATCAGCTTGCTCGGTGCCGGCGTCGACTTTTTCCCGTGAGACCTGAATCAACTGACGAATCTCACCGGCGGCGTCGGCACTGCGACCGGCCAGGCTGCGCACTTCCTGCGCGACCACGGCAAACCCGCGCCCATGCTCGCCGGCACGTGCTGCCTCGACCGAAGCGTTGAGGGCCAGAATATTGGTCTGAAAGGCGATACTGTCGATCACACCGATGATATCGGTCATCTTGTGCGAGCTCTCGCTGATCTCGTGCATGGTCGCCACCACACCACTGACCACCGAGCCGCCCTGCGCAGCAGTCTGCGACGCCTCGGCAGCCAACTGACTCGCCTGGCGTGCATTGTCGGCGTTTTGCTCTACCGTGGCGGCCAGCTCCTCCATGCTTGATGCGGTTTCCGCCAGCGAAGCAGCCTGCTGCTCGGTACGTGCGGAAAGCTCGCCATTGCCTTCGGCGATATCCTGAGCACCAATGTAGATGCCTTCACTGCTACTGCGTACCGTGCCGACAGTGCCTGATAAGCCGTCCTGCATCTGTTCGAGGGCGGTAAACAGACGACCGATCTCGTTATTT
>DXFC01000094.1 GCA_019114645.1 Candidatus Halomonas stercoripullorum | reverse complement strand
AGCGGGCGGCGCTGGAGCTGGAAGCGGAGCGTCATCGCGATGTTGCAAGGCTTGGCGAGGAACAGGAAAGGTAGCCAGTGAAGAAAACAGAACATAGCCCCGGCGAGGCCAGGGTTTTGGCGGCTCAGCATGCATTCCGGTGGCTGGTTGTGGCGTTGACGGTGCTGACAATGCTGGCATTTGCCGCGAATTCGTTATTGACGCGGATGGCACTGGAGGAGACCTTCATTGATCCGGCGACCTTTACCACGGTGCGGTTGGTCTCAGGTGCATTGATGCTGGCTCTGATCATTGGCTGGAGCGGAAAGCGTCCCGGTACCTCCACGCAGGCGTTGCTGTCGGCGGCGCTGTTGTTTATTTATGCTGTCGCGTTCTCTTTTGCCTATCGCGGCATGGAGACGGGTGCCGGTGCTTTGGTGCTGTTTGCTTCGGCTCAGCTGCTGATGCTTGGGTTTGGCTATGCCAGGGGCGAGAGAACTCATTTTTTAGGTATTGCGTTGGCGCTGGGTGGCTTGATCATTTTTCTTGCCCCCTCCGATACGGCACCTCCGCTCAATTATTCGCTCCTCATGCTGGTGGCGGGGCTCGCCTGGGGCGGTTTTTCTTTGGTGGGCCGTGCGGGCGGCTCGCCGGTTTTGGGAACGGCCAACAGTTTTATTCTCGCTGTGCCGCTAGCGCTGCTGCTGCTCTGGTGGCAGCGCGATGCGCTTGTATTCGACGCAGTGGGGCTGATGTATGCCGCCCTGGCCGGCAGCGTAACATCGGCGCTGGGTTATGTGGTGTGGTACTGGGTGCGGGTGCGCATGGCGACAATCTCTGCCGGCACGGTACAGCTCTCCGTGCCCGTATTAAGCGCCGTGCTCGGCTTGCTGATTCTGGATGAAGCACTATCGGCCAGGAGCGCAGTGGCAGCCAGTATCGTGTTGCTTGGGATCGCGCTCACCACTCGAGCGACCCGCGTCCGGGTGCCCCTTGCCAGACATACTCAAAGGTTGAGGCGGGGTCGATCATGAAACCGTGGCATGATTACGTCAAAGCTCCTTCCAGCCTCGGCCAGAATGACTTTCAGGTTACCTGGCGCTTTTAAAGCAGAGCGTCTCGCAAATGGTGTTTTGCAACTTCAATAAAGGTACGGACGTTCGGATGATCCCCCCGGCCACTCTGAAAAAGCAGTGAAATCGGTAGGGCAGGGAGGACATCATTGGTCAAGATGTGTTCGAGCCGTCCCGCTGCGACATCGTCCGCAATCTGGTAGGAGAGAGTTCGTACTACGCCGAGCCCAGCGACCGCAGCGGCAATGGCTGCATCCATATGGTTAACCGCTAGTCTGGCGGGACGCCCCGAGCGTCGAACTTCATCGAGACCCCATCCCCGATGCGGCCCAATCTCGTCCTCGACCCAGATCATGTCATGATTGCGAAGATCGGACAGCGACGTTGGCCTGCCACGCGCAGCGAGATAGGCAGGGCTTGCACTCAGCACGCGCCGTACTTGGCCGACTCTCAGCATATGTAGCGAACTATCCGGTAGCTCGGCGATGCGAATGGCAACGTCAACGCCCTCTTCGGCCAGGCGAACCACCCGATCCAGCAGCAAAAGCCTAATCTGGAGCTCGGGGTAACGCCGTAGCAGTTCAGTCACCATCGGCAGCACATGCAGCTGGCCAAACATGACCGGCGCGGTCACTGTCAGGGTACCGCGCGGTGTCAAGTGGCCACTGCGCATGCTATCGATCGCCCCATCAATCTCGGCCAGCCCCGCCCGGCATCGCTCCAGGAACAGAGCGCCTTCTTCCGTCAGCCGTACGCTGCGTGTGGTGCGCATTAAGAGCTGGACTCCAAGGCTTTTCTCCAGTGCTGCGATAGTTCGCGTCACGGTAGTGGGCGACATGTTCAACCGTCGCCCCGCTTCGGCAAAGCTCGCATGCTCCGCGACGCAAATGAAGGTTCTCAGCGTTCGCAGCCTGTCCATCGCTCCTCCTGTTCATATTCGCCCGTCTTCAATCATTATTGACGAAAACCGCAATGATGAAGTGCGATTTTGGTGGATTCTCTCAATTTGAAGCTTAAGACAGAATGCAAAAGCCGAATGTGAAAGACAGAAGCGAGTTATCAACAGAGGAAAAATGCCATGAAGCTTTACCATTACGCTCTCTCAGGGCACGCCCACCGCGCCGCCCTGTTTCTCTCGCTCGTTGGGGTCGAGCATGAACTGATTGAGGTCGATCTAGCGTCCGACGCACACAAGAAGCCCGAATTCCTTTCGCTGAACGCCTTCGGTGAAGTGCCAGTGCTCGACGATGATGGCACGATCATTCCAGATTCGCTGGCGATTCTTGTCTATGTGGCAAGGAAAATAGGCCCATCCCATTGGCTGCCATCCGATCCCATTGACGAAGCGCAGGTGCAGCGGTGGCTCTCAGTGGCGGCCGGCAAAATTGCCTATGGCGCCTGCGCCGCCCGGCTGATCACCGTTTTTGGTGCGTCCTTCCACCCGGAGGAGGTGATCGGGCGCGCCCATGTCACGCTCGCTGTCATGGAGAAGATGCTGGAAAGCCAGCATTGGATTGCCGCAACGCAAGAGCCCACCATCGCCGACGTTGCGCTCTACAGCTATGTCGAACGAGCACCCGAGGGGAATGTGGATCTCTCCGGTTATCCGAAAATTCGGGCCTGGTTGCACCAGATCGAAACACTTCCCGGATTCGTCCCCTTCCAACGCACGCGTGCCGGCCTCGAAGCTTGAATCAGCCTTTACATCAGGAATACCAACTTTTCAGTCAGGAGCATGAACATGCGCTTTGATACGCTGCATCTCGACCATATCGGCATCCGCGTTACGGATCTCGCCACTGCGGAAGCCTTTTATGCCAAGCTGGGCTTTCTGCGTGACCCTGAAGAGTTTGCCCCTGAGGCCAAGGCCTGCGGACTTGTGCATTCCAGCGGCCTGCGCATCCACCTGATCTACAATGGCGAGCTCGCCGAGGAAGGCAATGTGCTTCTGGACGCACCGGTCAAATGGCCCGGCTACACCCATGCCGCTTTCATCGTCGAGAACATGGAGGAATTGGTTGAGTGGCTGGCAAGTGAAGAGATCTCGATCACTGAGGGGCCGGTGATGATGGGCCACGGTCGCCGTAACGTGTGTTTCATCCGGGACCCGGACCTGAATGTATTAGAGTTCAATGAGATACTGATTGGCTAAAGGCAAAAGCTTGAAACAGAGAGGTTTTCGGCTTTTGCTGATGCCGGTCCGGCGCCTTACCTGTGTGACTGCCTAGGCCGGGGAGGTGCTCACCCCGGCTCATGCCGTCATGCAGAATGCGGTAATTGCTGCGCTGTGACTTCGTCGTGCAGGCGCTGGACCAGCCGGTCGATACGCACCAAAGCGTTTCTGGTGGAAGTCGCCAGCGCCTCACCACCTTCCTCTTGATGCTCAATGGCGATGTTATGAAAACCGCTGATACCGATGAATTGCAGGGCGGTGCGCGCACTCGGCTCCAGGTGATTGAAGGCGGCCAGGGGGCGTCCCGGGTCGAAGTCGAATCCGCCGCGTGCGGAGAGCATTACCGCGTGGCGAGGGCGGTCGGCCAGCAATGGTAAATAATGCTCGAAAGGAAGATAGGGGTGGGTACCATACTTCTTGTCGTAGTCGATGGTACGGCCCATGCTAATGATACTGTCGATCCAGGCCTTGAACGCGGCTGGCGGGCCGAAGTTGTACAGGGGGACGCCGAGCACCAGAATATCTGCCTGTATGACCTCGTTCGCCAGCGTGTCGCTTTCGGCGAGCACTGTCAGCATGGATTCGCTGCGATTCTGGGCAGGCGTGAAAGCGGCTTTGATCCACTCCACGCTAATTAATTGCGGAGGGGTAGCGCCGATGTCGCGATAGATGATTTCGACGTTAGGTTCCAAGGCTCGCCAGCGAGAAACGAAGTGGTGTGTCAGTCGGCGCGTATGCGAGCCGTGCTGATGAGTGCCGGCGAGGCCGGGACGTGGGCTGGCATCGAGGTGGAGTAGGCGTGTCATATTTTCTCCTGGTTGGGATTGAAGCGTTCTTGGATGAATGGTTTTCAGCTATGTTTAACGCTTGCATCATCAAGCCAGAAGCTCTGCCAGGCGACAAACGACGATTTTTTTCCAATCACAGAAATTAAAACTCAGCCATGACGCTACGACGACTGCCTTCTCTTTCTGCTTTGCGTGCCTTCGAAGCAGCGGGGAGACACCTCAGTGCCAAGCGAGCTGCTGAGGAACTATCGGTGACGCCAACAGCAGTGAGCCACCAAGTTCGCCAGCTTGAGGAGAGTCTTGATGTGGCCTTGTTCATACGACGACCACGACAGTTGATACTGACAGCTCAGGGCCAGGCACTACTTAACGTGTTGAGCAGTTCCTTTGACACTATCGCCGAGACGGTGACCAAGCTGCGCCGACCACCGACGCGCTATGCCGTGACAATCTCGACCACGCCGGCCGTGGGCGCGCGCTGGCTGCTACCCTGGGTGTGCCTGCTGCGCGAGGCCCACCCCCAGATCGATCTGAGCATTCAGGTCTCCCATGAAGCGGTGGCCCTGGATGGCATCGTCGCTGATATGGCGATTCGCTACGGGGTAGGGCCCTGGCCCGGCTTGGCTATGGAAAAGTTGTTCGACAATGTTTTCGTGCCGACCTGTAGCCCTTCATTAGGGCTTCGAGAACCTGCCGAACTTGTGCACCATACCCTGCTTCACTTCTCTTCGTCGCAGGCGGTTCCTCCGGTGAGCTGGGCGTCCTGGCAGCGTCAGGCTAAGGTGCCGGGGCTCGACGTCAGCGCCGGACTGGTATTCTCTGATGAGACACATAGTATTGCTGCTGCTTTGGATGGCCAGGGTGTTGCTCTGATGAGCCGCTACCTGATCGAGGACGAACTGCGCCAGGGGCGCTTGGTCCAACCCTTCGGTCCTGAACTCATGGAAGCCCCATTTTGCCTCGTTTATCCTCCCGACCGACTCAAGGAGCCGTCCATCGCTGCTGTGCGTGACTGGGTCGTCGGTTTGATGGTTCCTATGTCCAGAGAGCGACCATCGCTCGATAACCAGGCGCCATGCATGGCTCGTTCATAACCTCAGCCGGGCGAGCTTACCGGGATTGTGCACGATAAAGGTGTCGATCGTCCGGCCCCCAGAAATAGCGGCTACGGTATGGGTGTAGCCTGCCATTGCCTGCTAGTCTCTGGAATAAGAAGACGAGGAGAGATGGCATATCTCACGATGCCAAGACCCATGCCAAGCTTTCGTTTCGATACCACCTGGCACCTAGAGGCATCGATCGACCAGGTCTTCGATGCTTTGACCGACTCGCTGCACTGGCCTGATTGGTGGCCAGGGCTGGTTGAGGTGCAACCACTAGAAGCTGGCGATGAGCATGGCATCGGGCGAACCCAGCGGTTCGTCTGGAAGAGTCGTTTGGGGTATTACCTGCGTTTCAACAGATGCGCGCGGGGCGCATGGGTCTGGCGCGCTATCTAAGCCGTTTCCCTGTGGACGATGCGCAGGAAGTGAAGTGATGAATGAATTTCCATGACTTATCGCAGTGTTTCACAAAAGCGCGCCATCTTCCGCGAACTGCACCAGACAGGCTGCTTCGTGTTGCCGAATCCGTGGGATGCCGGCAGTGCCAGCGTTCTCGCAGGGCTTGGCTTCAAGGCTCTGGCCACGACCAGCTCGGGCTACGCCTGGTCGTGTGCTCGCGCCGACGGACAGCTCTCCCGCGCGGAAACACTGGCGCATCTGCGGGCGATGGTCGCGGCTACCGATCTACCCGTCAATGCCGATTTCGAGAGCGGGTTTGCCGATACCCCGGAAGGCGTGGCCGAAAGTGTGCGTATGGCGGTCGAGACCGGCGTGGCGGGTATTTCCATCGAAGACTCAACCGGCGATCCGCAGTCACCGTTGCGAGAGGTTGAGGAGTCGGTTCAACGGATGCAGGCGGCGCGTGCCGCGATCGATGCAACCGGCGGCGACACCCTGCTGGTGGGGCGTGCGGAGAACTTCTTCGTGGGGCGTCCCGATCTCGACGATGCCATCCTGCGCCTGAAAGCCTATGCGGATGCCGGGGCGGATTGCCTCTATGCACCGGGCATCAAGACACGCGAAGAGATCAAGGCCGTGGTCTCGGCGGTTGCGCCCAAACCGGTCAACGTGCTGATTGGCTGGGCGAGCGACCTGACACTACAGGATTTGGCTGACCTTGGCGTAAGGCGCGTCAGTGTCGGCGGCGCCTTGGCGCGTGCCGCCTGGGGCGGCTTCATGCAAGCGGCACGCGTACTCGCCGAGCAGGGCCGGTTTGATGGATTTGCCGATGCGCTTCCCGGCGCGGAACTCAACGCGCTGTTCAGCGAGCCGGCGGATTGACGTTGTTACTTTGCGAGATACGCCTGAGTCGACGTGACGGTAGCGTAACCGAACTCGATCCCTGAAAGCGGCAGTTTGCCGGTGGGCAGGTATTCCTTCTGCAGATCGATAACGATCAAGCCAAGCTTTTTCATGGTGTCGCTCCATAATCGCTAGAGTGATGGGTTGGATAGCCGCTATGTCGAGGATGCCGGGTTTCTCCAGC
This sequence comes from Candidatus Halomonas stercoripullorum, assembly GCA_019114645.1. Classification (GTDB taxonomy): domain Bacteria; phylum Pseudomonadota; class Gammaproteobacteria; order Pseudomonadales; family Halomonadaceae; genus Halomonas; species Halomonas stercoripullorum. Next base: position 1,233 of record DXFC01000094.1, on the reverse strand, counting down.
ATGGCGCTGTCGCCTGGGCGGTGACAGCGCCTGCGCCTCAGCAGAGGGCGTCGAGTTTCTGCTTGAGCAACTGGTTGACTTGCTGGGGGTTGGCGGTACCGCGTGAGGCCTTCATGACCTGACCGACGAAGTAGCCGATCATCTTGCCACGCTTGTCGGGCTCGGCGTCACGGTACTGCGCCACTTGGGCCGGGCTGTCGGCGATCACCTGGTCGATCATGGCTTCGATGGCGCCGGTGTCGGTGACCTGCTTGAGCCCTTGGGCCTCGATGATATCGTCGGCATTCGCGCCCTGACCGTTCCAGAGTGCCTGGAACACCTGCTTGGCGGCTTTGCCGTTGATGGTGTCATCCATTACGCGCACGATCAGTTCACCCAGCTGGCGGGCCGAGACGGGGCTCTCCTGAATCGATAGACCCTCACGGTTGAGCGCACCGGCCAGCTCACTCTGCACCCAGTTGGCCGCCTGCTTGGCATCACCGCAGACATCTTTCACTTCATCGAAATAGTCGGCCATCTCGCGGGTGGCGGAGAGCACACTGGCATCATAGGTGGAAAGTCCCAGGTCGTTCTCGAAGCGCGCGCGTTTCTCGTCGGGGAGTTCCGGCAGGGTATCACGCAAGTGATCGATGTAGGCCTGGTCGAGTACGACTGGCAGCAGGTCGGGGCAAGGGAAGTAGCGGTAGTCGTTGGCTTCTTCCTTGGTACGCATGCTGCGGGTTTCGTCGCGCTCGGGGTCGTAGAGGCGCGTCTCCTGAACCACTTCCCCACCATCCTCGATCAACTCGATCTGGCGCTCCACCTCATAGGCAATGGCGCGCTCGACAAAGCGGAAGGAGTTGACGTTCTTGATTTCAGCGCGGGTACCGAAGGCTTCCTGTCCCTTGGGGCGCACCGAGATGTTGACGTCACAGCGCATTGAGCCTTCGGCCATGTTGCCGTCGGAGATGCCAAGATAGGTGACAAGAGAGTGGATTGCACGCAGGTAAGCCACCGCCTCCTTGGCATTGCGCATGTCAGGCTCGGAGACGATCTCCAGCAGGGGAGTGCCGGCACGGTTCAGGTCAATGCCGGTCATGGCCTGGCCGAGGTCGTCGGTGAAGGACTCGTGCAGTGACTTGCCGGCGTCCTCTTCCAGGTGTGCATGGTGGACACGAATCGCCTTGGTAGTGCCGTCTTCAAGGGTGATCTCGACGGTGCCAGGGCCGACGATAGGGTGGTACATCTGGCTGG
>DXFC01000093.1 GCA_019114645.1 Candidatus Halomonas stercoripullorum | reverse complement strand
AGCATGGATGCCGAACTGGCCGAACGCTGGTATCGCCAGGCCAGCGACTCCGGCGCCATCTATGCGCGTGCCGGGCTCGGTGTGGCACTGATGCGCGGCGATGGCGCGATCGATCAGAATGTCGAGGAAGGTTACCGCTTGCTGCGGGAAACTGCCGAACAGGGCCATCCAGGCGCTCAGGCCACGTTGGGCCGTGAATATTTGCGTGGCGAAAATATCGAGGCGGATCCGGAGCTCGGCGCCAACTATCTCTACGAAGCCGCCAGCCAGGGACATTCGACCGCCCGCCTCGCTTTGGCTCAGGCCTACCTGACCTCCCGCGGCCTGGAGAACGCCAACCAGGAGCAGGCTCTGCTATGGCTGGACGAAGTGTTCGCCAGTGAAGGCCAGTTGGCCATCGAGACCCTGCACCAGCTACTCTCCGATGAGGCCGCCCTCGCAGCGGCCGCGGAAGTCAGGATGGAGGAGTAAGCGATTACCGCGCTCAGTCATCGAACGGATTGCGCATCACGATGGTCTCGTTACGATCCGGTCCGGTTGAAACGATGTCGATCGAGATGCCAATCCGCTCTTCAAGGAAGCTGATGTAAGAGCGCGCATTGGCCGGCAGTGAATCGATGCTCTTGGCGCCCAGCGTCGATTCACTCCAACCCGGCAAATCCTCGTAAACCGGTTCCACCGCTTCATAACCTTCAGAATCGACCGGGTTGTCGATCAGCTCCCCGTCCTTGCTGCGATAGCCGACACAGACACGGATGTTTTCCAGACCGTCGAGCACATCAAGCTTGGTCAGGCACAGTCCCGAAATCGAGTTGATCTGAACCGCGTGACGCAGCGCCACCGCATCAAACCAGCCACAGCGACGCGGACGTCCGGTCGTTGCGCCAAACTCATGACCACGCTCGGCAAGGTGGCGACCATGCTCGTCGAACAGCTCGGTGGGGAACGGTCCGGAACCCACCCGGGTGGTATAGGCCTTGGTAATACCCAGCACATAGTCGAGATAAAGCGGCCCGACTCCGGAGCCGGTAGCGGTACCGCCAGCAGTGGTATTGGAGCTGGTCACGTACGGGTAGGTACCGTGATCGATATCGAGCAGCGAGCCTTGCGCACCTTCAAAAAGGATGTTTTCACGGGCACGGCGCATTTCGTGAACGAGTGTCACGGTATCGCATACCATCGATCTCAGCTCTTCGGCCATTTCCAGAGCACTATCCAGCACTTCCTGGAAATCAACCGGGGCCTCACCGTGGTACTTGGTCAGAACGAAGTTGTGGTAGTCAAGCACCTCACCCAGCTTGGAAGCAAAGCGCTCACGGTGCAGCATATCGCCCAGCCGCAGGCCACGTCGTGCCACCTTGTCTTCGTAAGCAGGTCCGATACCGCGTCCGGTGGTACCGATTTTGGCCACGCCACGCGCCTTCTCGCGAGCCTGATCAAGGCGCACGTGATAAGGCAGGATCAGCGGACAGGCGGGGGAGAGTCGCAGGCGCTCTCGCACAGGTACGCCGCGCTCCTCAAGGCCGCGAATCTCCTTGATCAACGCCTCGGGAGAGAGGACGACGCCATTGCCGATGACACAGATCTTGTCATCACGCAGAATTCCGGAAGGAATCAGGTGCAATACGGTTTTTTCGCCATCGATGACCAGCGTATGCCCCGCATTATGGCCACCTTGAAAACGCACCACCGCTGACGCGGACTCAGTCAGCAGGTCGACAATTTTACCCTTGCCTTCATCTCCCCACTGGGTGCCCAGCACGACTACGTTCTTGCCCATTGTGTTTCATCTCTCGTATCAGCGCCGCGTATGTGCGCGTCGATGGTCCGGCCCGCTGGCCGTGCTCATGACCGGCCCGCATGCCGGCGTCATACCATTCAGGCCTCGGCTATTATGCCAATACCCCCGGGGTTGTCGGAAAGTCCTCTGTTCGGCTGCATGTCAGCGCGGCAGTGGCTCTGTTCTCCAGCCGGCATCGCCCAGGACCAGGCGGCGATCACAACGATGCGCTTCAGGCAGGGTTTCCTGCCCCGGCAGTGCCTGCACGACACGCTGGCCGCTATCACGCAGCTTGGCAATGGCCGCATCCAGGCCCTCGCCCGTCGTGGGCGCCCAGATGCCATCACAGGCAGGCTCGCTCTGTACCAGCGTTGCCAGCAGCTTGAGATCCATTGAGAAACCGGTGGCTGGCCGTGCACGGCCGAATGCCCGCCCCGTGTCATCATAACGACCGCCCTTGGCCAAGGCCTGGCCATAGCCCGGCACAAAAGCACCAAATACCATGCCAGTGTGGTATTGATAACCACGTAGCTCTGCCAGGTCGAAGTAGCAGCTGACTTCAGGATGATCCCGGCTAACGCCCTGATGCAACCGGCGCAGCTTGGCTAGCGCCTCGACTACAGTAGCCGGCGCTCCCGCCAAAGCCTCTTCGGCACTATCGAGCACCTCGGCTCCCCCGTGCAACTGCCCCAGGGCATGAAACATCCCCGCCAGTGCGGGGTCACGCACGCTGTCTTCAATCTGCCGGGCAAGCGCGCCGGGCGATTTGAGTTCCAGAGCCGCAAACAACGCCCGCTCCTGCTCATGATTCAGCTCTGCAGCCGCCGCCAGGCTACGATAGATGCCACTATGACCCAAGGCCAGGTGAACATCGTTGGCACCCGCGATCTTGAGGCTATTCAACGCCAGGCGCAGAATCTCCAGATCTGCCTCCAGACCCGCATGCCCGAACAGCTCAACACCTACTTGAACCGGGCTGCGCCCGCCCTGCGACTGGTCCGGCTTGGCCCGCAACACGTTGGTGCAATAGCACAACCGGGCCGGTCCCTGGTGACGCATGGAGTGAGCATCCATGCGCGCAACCTGAGGCGTCACATCAGCACTGACGCCCATCAACCGACCGGTGAGCTGGTCAGTGAGCTTGAACGTCTGCAAGTCCAGAGCGGTACCGGTACCGGTCAGCAGTGAGTCGAGAAACTCCACCGGCGGTGGCATGACCTGATCGTATCCCCAGCGGTAATAGAGATCGAGCAGCGCCCTGCGCAGTTCTTCCATACGGCTGGCCTGGGGCGGCAGCACTTCATCCATGCCGTCGGGCAGCAGCCAGCGGTCAGCAATGGTCATGACACACTATCCAGAGAAAATGGAACAAACAAGAGGTTGAACCCCGCCTGCGCGGGGTTCAACCCAGTGCGACTAGTCTTCGCCGTCGCCGCCCTGCACCGCCGGGCTGCGCAGATAGCGGAAGAAATCACTGGTGGGATCGAGCACCAGCATATCCTGCTCGCCATCGAAGCTGTCACGGTACGCATTGAGGCTACGCCAGAAAGCGAAGAACTCCAGGTCCTGGCCGTAAGCTTCAGAGAAGATCGCTGCGGCTTCGGCATCCCCCTCACCGCGCAGCGTTTCGGCACGCTCGGTGGCCTGGGCCAGTAACACGTGGCGACGGCGGTCCGCATTGGCACGGATACGCTCGGCCTCCTCCTGCCCCTGGGCACGCCATTCGCGCGCTTCACGCTCACGCTCGGAGCGCATCCGTTCGAAGACCGCCGCCGAGACGTCCTGCGGAAGATCAATACGCTTGACCCGAATGTCGCGCACCGACACACCCAACTCTTCACGCATCAGCGCATCGAGTTCCTCGGTCGGACGAATCATCAGGTCATCACGCCGTTCTGCGATGATCTGCTGCAGGTCGAGCCGACCAAACTCATTACGCAGGCTTTCGTCAACCCGTGGCTGGATCAGGCGGGCCGCCATCATTTCGTCGCCCGCCGTGGCCTCGTAGTAGCGCGTCGGATTGACTACCTGCCACATGACGTAGGAGTCAACGATGACCGCCTTCTGCTCAAGCGTCAGATAACGGCTGGCATCGGTGTCCAGCGTCAAGACCCGGGTATCGAACTTACGCACCGTCTGGGTGATCGGCACCTTAAAGTGCAGCCCGGGCGGAATGTTCTCTTCGATGACTTCACCAAAGCGCAGTTTGACCGCACGCTGGGTCTCATCAACCACATACAGGCTGTTGCTGGCGAGCCAGGCGACTGCCGCAAGACCACCAACGATGATCAAGGAACGATTGTTGACCATTTAGCGGCCCTCCCTGCGGATAGCACTGGTACTACTGCCCTGCTGGGTCGAATCTGTCGTACGCAGGCGTTCCAGCACTCGCGGATCAAGTTCGCCACTTTCACCCCGCGCCGCATCGTCACTGCTCCCGGCAGAGCGGCCACCGGGGCGCTGATCCAGCGGCAGGTACATTAGCGGCGCATCGTCGCGTACATCAATCAACACCTTCGGCGTACGCTCGAAGACTTCGGCCACGGTGTCGATATAAAGACGCTCGCGCATGATTTCCGGTGCATTGCTGTATTCGCTCAACAGCGCATTGAAGCGGTTGACCTGACCCTGGGCATCGGCCACGACCGATTCGCGGTACCCCTGCCCTTGCTCGACCAGACGCTGGGCCTGACCTTGGGCAGCCGGAATAATCGCGTTGGCATAGGCCATCCCCTCGTTGATCGTGCGCTGACGATCCTCACGCGCCCGGATCACGTCATCGAAGGCATCGATAACCGGCGCCGGCGCTGACGTCGACTCGATGTTGACCGTTTGCAGACGAATACCGGTACCGTAGCTATCCAGGTAAGTCTGCAGACGGCTCGACACGGAGCTACCCAGAATCTCACGACCGGAGGTGAGGATATCGATCATGTCCGTACCGCCCACGACGTGACGCAGGGCGGAGTCCAGCGCATTCTCGATCGCCAGTTCTGGGTTGCGTACATTAAGCACGAAATGGCGCGGATCGTTGACCTGATACTGGGCCGAGATCTCGACCTCGACGATATTTTCGTCGCGGGTCAGCATCGACTGGGTCTGGGTCAGCGAACGTACACGGGTCACGTTGACCATGCGCACATCATCGATCAATGGCGGGTTCCAGTGTAGACCGGGACCCACCACCGCCTGGAACTCACCGAAGCGCAGCACGACACCACGCTCTGCCTGGTCAACCAGATAGAAGCCCATGGCGCCCCAGATACCCAGCGCAATGACCAGCAACAGGCCGGGCAAGGCAAAGGTGTTACGCGGACGCCCGCCGCCCTTGCCGCCGCGGCCACCACCGCCGTTTTTTCCGCCCTTGCCACCGCGGCCACCCAACATATGGTTGAGCTTGTCCTGAAATTTTTTCAGGGCCTCATCCAGATCCGGAGGCCCCTGGTTGCCGCCACGGTTACCGCCGCCACCATTATCACCGCCACCACGCCGGCCCCCGCCACTCCAGGGATCGTGCTGGTTGCCGCCACCCGGCTCATTCCAAGCCATACGTCTTCTCCACTCTGCATTTCCCCCGGCAGCCTGGCACTGCACTATACGGGAAGATCAATTGTGTCCTGTCAGGGCGCCCTAGGGCACCCACTGCCGTCGACTGCGAAGCCAAACACCCTTCGGCGTGCCATTTTATTCTGTCATCAGGCATCCCAGCTCGGGCGCTCGCACAGCTCAGGCGGTAAATAGTCCTCGGCCTGTTCCCCCAGGCGAGCCATCAACTGCATAAAATCGCGACGTGGGAGACGGATTTCCAGCTTGATCTGGCCGCCCTCCTCATAGTGCTCCTGACGAACTGCACCCAGCTCATGCAAACTCGCCCTCAGGCGACCCTGTTGGGGTGAAAGCAACATGCCGAAGTCTAACACGTCCTCCGCCAGGCGCTCCGAGAGTGCCTGCTCGAGCAGCTCAAGACCCCGACCGTCACGTGCCGAGAGCCATACGGTCTCAGGCCGCCCCTGAGCATCTCGCTCTATGCGCGGTGCCACCCCCAGCAAGTCGATCTTGTTCATCACCTTGAGCACCGGTGCGTCAAGCGCGCCGATCTCTTCCAGCACCCGCTCGACCTGCTCCACATTGAGCTCACGATCGGGATCGGCGGCATCGATAACGTGAATCAGCAGCGTCGCCTCGGTCGCTTCCTGCAAGGTGGCCTGAAAAGCTTCCACCAGCTTATGCGGCAAGTGACGAATGAAGCCCACCGTATCCGCCAACACCACCGGCCCGACATCTCCGATCTCCAGTCGACGTAGTGTCGGGTCGAGCGTAGCGAACAACTGATCCGCCGCATAGACGTCAGCGGCGGTCAGCGCATTGAACAGTGTCGACTTGCCGGCATTGGTGTACCCCACCAACGACACGCTGGGAATTTCTGCCCGGGCCCTTGCGCGCCGGTTCTGGCTACGCTGGATACGTACCTTGTCGAGGCGTTTGTGAATCGACTTGATCCGCGCCCGCAACAGACGACGGTCAGTTTCCAGCTGGGTTTCCCCCGGCCCGCGCAGCCCAATTCCTCCCGCCTGGCGCTCCAGGTGAGTCCACCCACGCACCAGGCGGGTCGACATGTACTCCAACTGGGCCAGCTCAACCTGCAGCTTGCCCTCATGGGTACGTGCCCGCTGGGCAAAGATATCCAGAATCAGTCCCGTACGGTCCAGCACGCGACACTCAAGAGCCCGTTCCAGATTGCGCTCCTGGGACGGGCTCAAGGCGTGATTGAAGATCACCAGTTCGGCGGCATGGACCTGCAGGGCTTCCTTCAGCTCTGCCAGCTTGCCCGCGCCAATAAAAGTGCGCGGATCGGGTCGTCGGCGACTCCCCGTAAGCAGCATGGCCGGCTCTGCACCAGCAGAACGCACCAGCTCCAGGAGCTCGCCCGCATCCTCGCGTTCGTGCTCATCCTGGAAGTCCACATGTACCAGTACGGCCGTTTCGCCGGCATCGGGGCGTTCAAAAAACAATCAGTACCTCACGCGTTGCCGTCCGCCTGTGCCGCCGGATCCTGGGGTGGCAGCCGCACATTGCGCGACGGTACCACCGTAGAGATGGCGTGCTTGTACACCATCTGGCTGACCGTATTGCGCAGCAGGATCACGAACTGGTCAAACGACTCGATCTGGCCCTGCAGCTTGATGCCATTAACCAGGAAGATGGAAACCGGGATGCGCTCCTTGCGCAGAATATTCAGGTACGGGTCTTGAAGGGATTGCCCTTTCGACATGTTACCTCTCCCTAAAATCATTCTAATGAGGGGTGAAAGTTATGTTATTGGATTGCCTGCCATTCGGCACGGCACCCTGTCGGTCGGCCCGGCCGCTCGAAGCCAACATCTTACGCTAAGAGCCCGGTCCCCGCACCAGTTTTAGAACTTCGTCCAGTGCATCACGCTGCTGGCTATCCACCCAATGCAGGGCTGGCCAGCTACGCAACCAGGTCAGTTGGCGCTTGGCCAGCTGGCGGGTTGCCACCACGGTACGATGACGCAACTGGTCCAGGTCACCGTTGCCATCCAGATATTCCCAAACCTGACGATAGCCCACACTCTTCATTGATGGCAGTCCAAGATGCAGATCATCACGCACCCTGAGCGCTTCGACCTCCGCAACCAGGCCGGCCTGCAGCATGATATCGAAGCGTGCGGCGATCCGCTGATGCAATACACTGCGGTCAAGAGGCGCCAGACCTATCGACACCACTCGCCAGGGAAAGGTTTCAG